>NZ_JAUQTX010000067.1:0-27497 GCF_059803775.1 Azospirillum sp. UFLA03-27
GTTATAGTCTCGTGGGCTCGGAGATGTGTATAAGAGACAGCGCCAGCCGATCCAGGCGGCAGCGCTCTATGCCCACATTCTGCGAGGCGCCGTGGGCTCCAACCCCTCGGCCAGAGAGGCGGCGGACCTGCTCCAGGCTTCCATCGACAGCCTGGGCGGTATGCTGAGCGGCCTTCTGGACCTTGCCCGGCTGGAAGCCGGCGCGGTGGACGTCGTGGTCACGGAATTCAGACCCGACGCGCTGATGCGCCGCCTGGCTCAGGAGTTCCGGGAGAGCGCAACGTCCGAGGGGACGAGCCTGCACGTCCACCCCTGCGGCGTGGCGGTGCGGACCGACCCACGGCTGCTGGAACGCATACTGACCCATCTGCTGTCCAACGCCATCCGTCACGGCGGGGGAAACGGACGGCGTGTTCTTCTGGGCTGTCGACGTCGCCCCGATGCGCTGGAGTTTCAGGTGTGGGACGACGGGCGGGGCATTCCCCCCGACGCCCGCGCCGCCATCTTCGAGGAGTTCCACCAGCTTGACAACCCGGAGCGCAGCGCGGCCAAGGGCTTCGGTCTCGGCTTGCCGCTGGTGGCCCGAACGGCGCGGCTGCTCGGCCTGACGCTGGACCTGCGGTCGCAGGTCGGGCGGGGCACGGTCTTCACGGTGACCGTTCCGCGCGCTGTCCTCTCCCCCGAACCCGACCGCCGCCTGACCGCTGCCGCGCGCGCCATGGCCGTCGCCGCCACCAGCGCGGCGGCGACGGCATCACCGACGGACCGGATGAGGGGCCGACGGGTGCTGCTGGTGGAGGACGACGAACGGGTACGCCATGCCATGACCATGCTGCTGAAACGCTGGGGCGTCCAGGTGACGGCCGTCGGCTCGGCGGAGGAGTTGGCTGCCCGCCTGCCCCGGATGCGCAACCGCCCCCATGTGGTGCTGGCCGACCATCGCCTGCCCGGCGGCCAGACCGGCCGCAAGGTGGCCGAGCTTGTACGGAGCCGCTGGGATGTGCCAGTGGTCATCATCACCGGCGACACGGCGCCGGAGCGGCTGCGCGAGGCGCGCTCCATCGGTTGCCGCCTGCTGCACAAGCCGGTGGAGCCCGGCGACCTCGCCGCCACGCTGGGCGACGTCATGGACCCGTGACTGTCGGGAGCTGCGGGAGCGGACCCGCAACTCCTGCCGGCAACCATAGTCCTGGAGCGGAAACAGGCGCCCCCCGGGACGTGTCCATTCATCACGAGGATTTCCCAAATCCTCTCGGCAAATGCAGCAAATGGCTTGGTGCCTCCGTGCGCAGGAGGAGGAAAATCTGACCGTGGATGATTGGCCGCCTCCCCTATCACCGATGCACCTCAGCGACATGCGATCAGTAGCAACAGGGCGCAGTGCTTGCTGACACAATTTCCTACTTCGCTACTTTTCTAGCGTTATGCTCTTTGACGCACAGAACATGACAATAAAATCACGACTGTTTCGCGTCACAACTTCCAAGATTTTAATAATTTGCAATGCATTAATACGCCATGAATTGTAATATATTGCAATTTTAAACACAGGGGCGATCATGAATTCTTGATAATGGTTCGGCTGAGACGCCGGAGCCGGAGCGCATTCCAGAAAAGAAGGCGGGTGCCGGGGCCTCAGGGTTCCGGCACCCGTCGTTTCCGTTTCCAGGTAGCCATACGTTGGGATGCCAGCCGCAAGCTGTGAGGGCGGTCTCCGGAAACGCAGGCCCGTTCAAGCGCGGAGCTTGGCACAACCTTGGTGAGAACTTGTTGAGACGCGCCCCGCAGGTTATCCTGCAATTCCGCGCAGCCATCGCTCCACCACCTTCACTCGCTGGACCGCCGCCTTCGTCCCCAGGGCGAGTCCGTCCACTCCCAGCATCCGTTCAAGGACGTCTCCCAAAGTGGACATTCCTCGAATATTCACCATCAGTGAAAGCGCCCACCGCATTCACAACCCGATCACACCGGAAAAGCTCGCCACGCTCGGCGCGGCGCTGCGGTTGGAGTCCGGAGCCCGGGTGCTCGATCTCGGCAGCGGTTCGGGGGAGATGCTGTGCAGCTGGGCACGCGATCATGGCATCGTCGGCACTGGCATCGACATGAGCCGGTTGTTCACCGAGCACGCGAAGCTCCGTGCCGTCGAACTCGGGGTCGCCGATCGTGTCACGTTCATCCATGGCGATGCCGCCGGATACGTTTCCGACGAGAAAGTCGATGTGGCCGCCTGTGTCGGTGCCACCTGGATTGCCGGTGGTGTCGTCGGCACGGTCGAGCTTCTGGCCCGCAGCCTGCGCGCCGGAGGGATCATCCTCGTCGGCGAGCCCTACTGGAGGCGGATGCCGCCGACGGAGGAGATTGCCAAGGGGTGCCTCGCCAACGCCATCGCCGATTTCCTCACGCTCCCGGAGCTTCTCGCATCCTTCGGCCGCCTTGGCTGCGACGTCGTCGAGATGGTTCTGGCCGACCAGGACGGCTGGGATCGCTACGAGGCGGCCAAATGGCTGACCATGCGCCGCTGGCTGGACGCCAATCCCGGCGATGACTTCGCGGAGGAGGTTCGAGCCAAACTGACTTCGGAACCGGTGCGCTACGCCACCCACACGCGGGACCATCTGGGTTGGGGCGTTTTCGCGCTGATGCCACGGTAACGCCTCGACTTACCCCAGACGTGACGCTCTCGGCGACACACCGTTCCGCGCCCGCAGATGGTCGATGAGGACGCGCAGCCGCGGTGGCACCGTCCGGCGGCTTGGATAGTAGAGGTGGAAGCCGGCGAAGGGCGGGCAGAACGCCTCCAGGACGGCCACCAGCGCGCCTCGCTCCAGATGGGGCTGGAAGGTCTCCTCCATGCCGCAGGTAAGCCCGGCGCCGGCCAGGGCCAACCGGACCATCATCCCCATGTCGTTGGTCGCGACACGCGGATTCACCGCGATGTCGAAGTCGCGGCCATCCTCGGTGAACTCCCAGCGGTAGGGCGCCACGTCCGGGGCAGGACGCCAGCCGATGCAGCGGTGGGCGAGCAGGTCACGCGGATGGGCGGGCCGTCCCTCCCGCTCCAGATAGGCCGGTGAGGCTACCACCAGTTGCCGCTGCGGCGCGGAGACCGGGACCGCGATCATGTCCTGCTCGATGGCCTCGCCCAGCCGGACACCCGCATCGAAACCCGCCGCGACGATGTCGAACTCCTCGTCGGTCACCAGGATGTCGATGCCGACCGACGGGTAGGCGGCCAGAAAGCCAGCCAGCGCCTCCCCCTCCAGGATGCTTTCCGCGATGGACGAGACGGCCAGCCGCAGCGTCCCCCCGGGCTCCCCATGCGCCGAGGCGATGACCTCCAGCGCCGTGCCGATTTCCGCCAGCGCCGGCCGCGTCGCGGCGAACAGATGCGCGCCCGCGTCGGTCAGCCGGACGCTGCGCGTCGTCCTCTGGAGAAGCGGCACGCCGATGCGGTCCTCCAGCCGGCGGACCGCTTGGCTGACAGCGGAGCGGGTGACACCCAGGCGCTCGGACGCCCGGCGGAAATTGAGCGTCTCGGCCACCGCCAGAAACGCCGCCATGCCTTCGAAGTGGTCGCTCATTGGTTAGAGAAGCTAACCAGCTCGTTCACGATTGGCAACTCGAACTATCGGCAGCCGAATCATAGCTTTTCTCCGTCACCGCAACGATCGACGGAAGGGAGCACGACATGACCGCGATCACCGACAAGACGATCCTCATCACCGGCGCGTCCAGCGGCATCGGCGAGGGCACCGCCCGCGTCCTCGGCGCCGCCGGGGCGAAGCTGGTGCTCGGCGCCCGCCGGACGGACCGGCTGAAATCCCTGGCTGCCGACATCCGGGCCGCGGGCGGGACCGCCGAGGTCCGCGCGCTGGACGTGACGAGCCGCGAGGACATGGCGGCCTTCGCAGCCTTCGCGCAGGAGCGGTTCGGGCGCATCGACGTGCTGGTCAACAACGCCGGGGTCATGCCGCTGTCCCCCATGGCCTCGCTGAAGGTCGAGGAATGGGACCGCATGATCGACGTGAACATCCGCGGCGTCCTCTACGGCATCGCCGCGGTGCTGCCGGTCATGAACGGCCAGGGCTTCGGCCAGATCATCAACATCGCCTCCATCGGGGCACTCGCCGTCTCGCCGACCGCCGCCGTCTACTGCGCGACGAAATACGCGGTGCGGGCCATTTCCGACGGGCTGCGCCAGGAGAACGAGCGGCTGCGCGTCACCTGCGTCTGCCCCGGCGTCGTGGAATCGGAGCTGGCCCACACCATCACCGACCCGGAGGCCGAAGAGCTGATGCGCAGCTACCGCGCCGTCTCCATCAAGCCGGACGCCATCGGGCGGGCCATCCTGCACGCCATCGAGCAGCCGGACGACGTGGACACCAACGAGATCGTGGTCCGTCCCACAGCCAGCCACTGAGCCCACCATTGAGGAGGCCAAGCATGACCCACGGCACCGACACCCTCACCCGTCCCCCCGCCCGCCTGCGCACCCTCGTCGCGGCGGGTCTGCTCGCCACGGTTCCGGCGATGCCAGCCGCCGCCCTGACGACCGAGGAACGCGCCAAGCGCGGCGGCGAGGTAGTCCGCAGCCTGAACAACGGCCAGCCCCAGCCCACCCTGGAGCGGATGCGCGAGGAGTTCCCCTTCCTGGCGGAGGCCACCGAGGCCTACGCGCTGGGCGACGTCTGGTCGCGGCCAGGGCTGGACACGCGAACCCGCCAGTTGGCGGCGGTCGCCGCCTTCGCCGCCATCGGCGAGACGGCTTTCATGAAGATCCACGCCGGCTATGCGCTCAACGCCGGCGTCTCCGAGGACGAGCTGAAGGAGATCATATACATGGTGACGGTCCCGGCGGGCTTCCCCCGCGCGATCTCCGCCGCACGCACCCTGTCGGAGCTGTTCGCCGAGCGCCGCCCGTCGGCGCAAGGAGGCACGCCATGACGCGCGCGTTCGCCCGGACCGCCACCCTGACCGCCGCCCTGCTCGCCTCCGGCGCCGAGGCCCTGCCCGACCGCAAGGCACTGGCCCAGACCGCCGACCGACCTGAAGTGCAGCAAGCGGATCACCCCTATGTCGGCCTGTGGGTGACCGAGGATGGCCGTGTCCGCCACGAGCTTCTCCCCAACAACCGCTACGTCGAGGCGCGGGGCAACCGGGAGAAGGCGTACCAGGGCCGCTATCGGGTCACCGGCGACCACATCGACTATTGGGACGACACCGGCTTCACCGCCGACGGCGACTTCATCGACGGGGTGCTGCGCCATGGCGGGATGATCCTGCACCGGCGGCGCTGACCGCAGCGCTTTTTCTCTCCTGTTCAAAACTGTGAAGTGGACAACAGTGCCGGATGCCCGATCCGGGAAGAATGGCTGTGCAAGGGCGAGGTCTTCAAAGCGAACCGGCAAGAAGAAAGCCGAATGAAGCACCTCCCCCTGCATGGCACAATCCCCTGATCCGAAGGAAACGCATCAATGGCAAACGTCTATGGCACCAACAACGCCGACTATCTCGACATGATCAAGTACGGCGTCAGCAATGACTACGTGCAGGGTTACGACGGCAACGACACCATCCTCGGCTGGTCCGGCAACGACACGCTGGACGGCTGGAACGGCAACGACGTGCTCTACGGCGAGTCGGGCAACGACCTGCTGATGGGCTATTACGGCACCGACACGCTCTACGGCGGCAGCGGCAACGACCAGCTCTATGGCGAGAGCGGGTACGACAAGCTCTACGGCGGCGACGGCGACGACACGCTGAGCGGCGGCGACACTTTCGACGACCTCTACGGCGGCATGGGCAAGGACCAGATGACCGGCGGGGCCGGGGCCGACTGGTTCTTCTTCGAGACGAAGGACAGCGGCGACATCTACGCCGGCAACGCCGACACCATCACCGACTTCAAGGACGAGGACCAGATCTGGCTGAAGGGCAGCTACAGCTACGCCGGCTCGACCAGCGCGCCCGCCGACGGCCAATACAGCATCTGGCAGAAGGACGGCAATTACGTCGTCACGTGGAACGCGGCGAACGACACCGGCTATCACGACCTGATCGTGAAGGGCGACAACCCGATGGGCGACATCTCCTTCTACTGATCCGCCTGACCGAGGTCCCGGGCGCGCCGTCCTTCCCGGCGCGCCCCTTTCCCTTCTCCGGACGACAGGAGCGCCCCTCCCATGGCCGCACGGGAATCCCGCCGCAGCCCATCCGCCGGCCCCTCTGACCACCCGCCGGCCCTGCGCGCGATCCGCCGGCGCATCGCCACCGGCCTCGCCGCCGCCGCCGGGTTCAGCGTCTTTCTCGCCCTCATCCAGCTGGCGATGCCGCTCTACACGATGCAGGTCTACGACCGCGTGCTGGGCAGCCGCAGCGTGGAGACTTTGGTGGCCCTGTCGCTGCTGGCGCTGGGCTGCTTTGCCGTGTTCGGGCTGGTCGAGGCGATCCGCGGACGGCTGACCCAGGCCATGGGGCATCTGGCGGCGCGCAGCCTGACCATGGACGCGCTGGAGGCGTCTATGGGCGGCCTGCTGCGAGGCGGCGCCAGCCGCCCGGCCCAGGCGCTGCGCGACCTCAACGAACTGCGCCAGTTCCTGTCCGGGCCGAGCCTCACGGCACCGCTCGATGCCGCGCTCAGCCTCGTCTTCCTGCTTTTCCTGACGCTGATCCACCCGCTCTACGGCCTCGTCTGCGGTGGAAGCATCCTCTGTCTGGTCGGGGTGAGCCTGCTCGGCCGGATGCTGACCATGCCGGGCGCCGCGGAAGCCAACCGCGCCCTGTGCCGCCACGGCGCCGAGGTCGAAGCGGCATCGCACGGCGTGGAGGCCGTCGCCGCCATGGGCATGATGGGCAACCTGCGCCGCCGCTGGCAGGCGGTTGAGGACGATCATCTGCGGCTGGTCAACCAGACCGCGGCACGGGCGCAGTCCGTCGCCTCGCTCGCCAAGGTCTGCCGGATGACCGCCCAAGTGGCGATCCTCGCCGCCGGCACGATGCTGGTGCTGGACCGGCAGGTATCACCGGGCAGCATGCTGGCCGCCTCCATCCTGATGGGCCGCGCGCTGGCGCCCTTCGAGCAATTGATCGACTCCTGGCGCAACTGGTCCTCGGCCCGCGAGAGCCTGCGCCGGCTGCGCGGCCTGTTCACGGCGGACGCGGCTCCCACGCCGGGCGCTCCCCTGCCCCGCCCCAGCGGTTCCCTGCTGCTGGACCGCGTGACTTACGTTCCGCCGGGGTCGGACCGTCCGACGCTCCGCGGCCTCTCCTTCTCGGTGGAGCCGGGCGAGGCGGTGGGCATCGTCGGCCCCTCGGCGGCGGGCAAGTCCACGCTGGCCCGGCTGCTGGTCGGCGTGCTGGAGCCGACCCAGGGCGGCGTCTATCTCGACGGCCACAATGTGTGGCGCTGGCACCGCGACGACTGCGGGCGGCATGTCGGCTATCTGCCGCAGGGCGTCGGCCTGCTCGGCGACACCGTGGAGGACGCCATCGCCCGGCTGGGCGAGCCCGACCCTGCGTTGGTCACCGCGGCGGCGCGGCGGGCCGGCGTGCACGAGATGATCGGCCGCCTCCCCGACGGTTACCGGACGGCGATCGGCGAAGGCGGCGCCCTGCTTTCCGGCGGGCAGAGGCAGCGCATCGCGCTCGCCCGCGCCCTCTACGGCGATCCCCGCCTGCTCGTTCTCGACGAGCCCAACGCGAACCTGGACCAGGCCGGCGAGGCGGCGCTGCTGCGCGCCATCGCCGAGGCCAAGGCCGGCGGCGCCGCGGTGGTGGTGATCGCCCACCGCCGCTGCGTCCTCGACGCGGTGGACCGCATCGTCGTGCTGCGCGACGGCATGATCGACCAGACCGCGACGCGGGCCGAGATGGTCCGGCGGCTGGGTACCGCCACCCCGCAGCCGGTCGCCGCTGCCGCCACCCCCTGATTGGAGAGTTCACGATGACCACGACCGAAACGCTGCTGGGCCGAAGCACCATTCCGGCGAAACCGCGCCGCGCCGAGCCCTCCATCGGCGGAGCGGTGCGGGCAGGCTGCGCGGTGATTGCCCTGGCGCTGGGCGCCGGGCTCGGCTGGGGCTTCCTGGCCCCGCTGGACAGCGCCGCCCACGCGCCGGGCACGGTGGTGGTGGACGGCAACCGCAAGACCATCCAGCATCTGGAGGGCGGCATCGTCGCCGAGCTGGCGGTGCGCGACGGCGACACGGTGGCCGCAGGCCAGACCCTGCTCCGCCTGGAAGGGACGCAAAGCCGCGCCACCCTGGAGGAGCTGTCCACCGAACAGGCCGCCGCCCTGGTCCGCATGGCCCGCCTGCGCGCCGAATACGCCGGGCAGCGCGCTTTCTCCGTACCGGCGGAGCTGGTGGATGGAAGCGCCGCCGCCCGGCGCGCCCTGGCCGTGCAGCAGCAACTGTTCGCCTCCCGCTGGACCCGCCATGACGGTGACATGGCCGTGCTGCGCGAACAGCGCCTGCAGGCCGAGCGCGAGGTGACCGCTCACCGCGCCCAGGAGCGCGCGGCGGCGGAGCAGATCGTCTTCATCGAGGAGGAGTTGGCCGGCGTGCTCGACCTCTTCAACAAGGGGCTGGAGCGCAAGCTGCGGGTTCTGTCGTTGAAGCGGGCCATGGCCGACCTGGCCGGCACCCGCGATCAATCCCACGCTCGCGCCCTGCTGGCCGAGCAGGCGGTGACGGTCGCCGACACCCAGCTCCATGCCAAGGAGACGGCCCGCCGGTCCGACATCGCCGCCGAGATGGAGGAGGCGCAGAACGCCCTGGACCAGACCGCCGCCCGCCTGAAGGCCGCCCGCGACGCGGTGGAGCGCACGGAGATCCGCGCCCCGGTTCCGGGCCGCGTGGTCGGGCTGACCGTCTTCACCGTGGGCGGCGTGGTGAAGCCGGGCGAGCCGCTGATGGACATTGTCCCCGACAGCGGCCTGCCGACCATCGAGGCGCGCATCGACCCGCTGGACATCGACGTGGTGAAGGCCGGCCAGACCGCGCAGGTGCGCCTCAGCGCCTTCAAGCCCCGCCGCACGCCCCCGATCGACGCCACCGTCGTCGACGTCTCCGCCGACCGCCTGACCGACCCAACGACCCACGCCCCCTACTTCGTGGCCCGCATCCGCCCCGTGCCCGGCGCGCTGGAGCGCATCGGCTCGGCAGCCCTGCATCCGGGCATGCCAGCCGACGTGCTGATCGCGACCGGCCAGCGCCGAGCCATCGACTATGTGCTGGCGCCGTTGCAGGACGCCATGGCCCACGCGCTGACGGAGGATTGAGGGGAAGCGCGCCTACCCCACGTCGGCCAAAGAAAAAGCCCGCCAAGTCGAAGACTTGACGGGCTTTCGTGATGGTAGCAGCGGAGGGATTTGAACCCCCGACCAAGGGATTATGATTCCCCTGCTCTACCACTGAGCTACGCTGCCATCGTGCTTACCATCATCTCCCGGCGCGGTCCGTTTCGGTGTTGGCCGCTGCGGTTCGTGCCGGGGCCGCTTATGTATTCCAGGGGGGCCGGGGTGTCAACGCTGAAATTTCACTTTTTGCGAAGTTTTCGTCAGGCCCCCGTTCCGGCAATCCAGCCGCCGCCAAGCACCCGGTCGTCCTGGTAGACGACGCAGGCTTGGCCGGGCGCCACGCCGTATTGCGGCTCGTGCAGTTCGGCCTGCGCGGTGCCGTCCGCACCCAGCCGCCACACCGCCGGGGCCGGCGGCTGGGCGGAGCGGAGCTTCACCTCGACCTCCAGCCCCTCGCCGGGGGCAAGGGCGGGGCCGAGCCAGTTGACCTCACGGATCGTCACCACGCTGCGCGCCAGCTCGCGGCGCGGGCCGACGACGACGCGGCGCTGGCCGGGCTCCAGGCGCACGACGAACAGCGGCTCTTCCTCGCCCCGGATGCCGCCGATGCCCAATCCCTTGCGCTGGCCCACCGTGTAGTGGACCACGCCGCGGTGGCGGCCCAGGACGCGCCCGTCGACGTGGACGATGTCGCCGGGCTCGACCGAGCCGGGGCGCAGCTTGGCCACCACGTCGGCGTAGGAGCCGTTGGGGACAAAGCAGATGTCCTGGCTGTCCGGCTTGGCCGCCACCTCCAGCCCGTGGCGCTCGGCCAGGGCGCGGGTCTCCGGCTTCGTCAGGCCGCCCAGCGGGAAGCGCAGGAACTCCAGCTGCTCGCGCGTCGTGGCGAACAGAAAGTAGCTCTGGTCGCGTCCGGGATCGATGGCGCGGTGCAGTTCCGCTCCCGCCGCCCCCTGGACGCGGCGCACGTAATGGCCGGTCGCCAGGGCGTCGGCGCCGAGGTCGCGGGCGGTGTTCAGCAGGTCGCGGAACTTGACCCGCTGGTTGCAGCGCACGCAGGGGATCGGCGTCTCGCCGCGCAGATAGGTGTCGGCGAAGTCGTCGATCACGTCCTGGGAGAACTTGCCCTCGTAATCCAGCACATAATGCGGGATGCCGATGCGATCGGCCACTTGGCGGGCGTCGTAGATGTCCTGCCCGGCGCAGCAGGCGCCCGGCTTCTGCAGGGCGATGCCGTGGTCGTAAAGTTGCAGCGTGATGCCGACCACGTCGTAGCCCTCCTCCCGCAGAACGGCGGCGGTGACGGAGGAATCGACGCCGCCGGACATGGCGACGACCACGCGGGTGTCCTGGGGACGCTTGGCGATGCCGAGGGAGTTGGCGTAGGAGATCATGGCGCCCTATATGGGCTGGTTCCAAAAAAATTCACCACCGGAGAACCGGGGGCACCGCGCCCGCGAGCGGGCTGGCGCACCGGTTCCCCGGTGGCGGGTGCAGACCGCGGCGTCCCCGGAAGGCGCCGCGGCGGTACGTCAGCGCATGGCGTTGTTGGTGCCGCCGGGAAGGCGCACGGCCAGACCGTCCAGTTCCTCGCTGATGATGATCTGGCAGCCCAGGCGCGAGGTCTTGGTCAGGCCGAAGGCGAGGTCGAGCATATCCTCCTCGTCCTCCGAGGCCTCGTTCAGCACGTCGAACCACTCCGGCTCCACGATGACGTGGCAGGTCGAGCAGGCGAGCGAGCCCTCGCAGGCGCCTTCCAGGTCCAGGCCATGCTTGTGCGCGACCTCGAGCACGGACAGGCCGAGCGGGGCGTCCACCTCGTGGCGGGTGCCGTTCGGCTCGATGAAGGTCATCTTGGGCATTGGGGTGCTCTCCTGAACAAAGGCGTCGGTGTGCGGTGGCGATGGTTAGGGTGATTTCGGGGCAAGGCCGGAACGCCGCGTCCGGGATTCGGCCGCCAGCACCTCCAACCGCTCCAGCCGCGCGAGGATGCGCGCGGCGTTGTCGGTCTGCCCGTTGCGGAAGGCAATGGCAAGATACTTGATGCAACTTTCCACGCGCTGCCCGATGTCCTGCGCCAGCCGGTCCACCGCGGCGACGTCCGGGGCGCCGTTCAGCCGGTCCGCCAGTGCCGTCACCTCCTCGTCCTCCTCCGCGGTCAACGCGGCGGCGGGGGAGTTCAACAGGTCCAGCAGATAGCGGGCGCGGCGCACCGGGTCGCGCAGCGTCCCATAGGCTTCGCCCAGCGCGTCGGCCTGGGCGCGGGCGTTGGCCTGCTGCTGCGCGCCGCGCGCCGCGAAGCGCTCGGGGTCCATGGCGCGGGAGAAACCGGCGTGCTGGCGGGCCAGCGCCTCCGGCTCGATGTCGAAGCGGCGCTCCAGACCCAGCCGGGTGAAATGGTCGAGTGGACGCGGCGCCTGCACCGCCCCGCAGGAATGGCAGAACATCGCGCGCGCCGCGACCGAACGGCCGCACAGCCAGCACGGCTCCAGATCGCCGTCGATGGTTCCGGCGATGCCCTTGGGAGACTCTCCCATGGGAAAGCGCGGCGGGCCGGAATCGGATGTGGTCATGCTTGCCGTCCGTTGAAACGCTGCACAGGTCGGCCGCGAGGCCGGCGGGTCGCTGCCGTCCCTTCGGCCGGGTGATACCCAGAAGCGGGGCGCAACGCAACCTTACACGGCCCGCGGCGGGAGGTGGAGGTCATGGAGAAGGCGATTACGCCGCAGGGGCACGCGCCAGCCTTGCCGCCATCGCGGCGTAGGCGGCGGCGAAACGCTCCACCGCCACGCCGTCGCTGTCCCAGCCCAGGCTGACCCGGATGGCGCAGGCGGCATCCCCGGCGCCCTCACCCATGGCGGCCAGGACGTGGGACGGCTTCACCTTGCCGCTGGAGCAGGCCGACCCGGCGCTGACCGCCACCCCGGCGAGGTCCAGCGCCATCACCTGTGTCTCCCCCGCCACGCCGCGCAGCAGCAGGTTGCTGGTGTTGCCGACCCGCGCCGCGCCGGCCCCCATCACCCGCGCGGCCGGAACGGCGGCGAGCGCCAGCGCCTCCAGCGCGTCGCGCAGGGCGGTCAGGCGGGCGCTGTCGGGAAGCTCCTCCCGTGCGAGGCGGGCGGCGGCGCCGAAGCCGGCGATGCCGACGACGTTCTCGGTGCCGGCGCGGCGGCGCTTTTCCTGCCCGCCGCCGAGGATCAGCGCCTCCGGCTCCAGCCCGTCGGCGAGGATCAGCGCGCCCACACCGGCGGGGCCGCCAATCTTGTGGGCCGACAGGGTCAGCAGGTCGGCACCAAGCGCCCCGAGGTCGAGAGGCAACCGCCCGGCGGCCTGAACGGCGTCGCAGTGGAGCAGCGCGCCATGGGTGCGGGCGATCCGCGCCGCCTCGGCCACCGGCTGGATCACGCCGGTCTCGTTGTTGGCGAGCATCAGGGAGATCAGCGCCGGGCCGTTCACCTCGGCGAGCAGGTGGTCGAGCGCGGCGAGGTCGGCGACGCCGTGGCGATCCACCGGAACGCGGGCGGCGCCGGGAACCGCCTCCAGCACCGAATCATGCTCGATGGCGGAGGTGACCACCGCCCGGCCCGGAAAGCCGCGCAGCGCCAGATTGTTGGCTTCCGTCCCGCTGCCGGTGAAAAAGACCTGGGCGGGCCGCACCCCGGCCAGGGCGGCGACCTGGGCACGCGCCTCCTCCACCGCGCGGCGAGCCTTGCGGCCGAAGCCGTGCACCGACGACGGATTGCCGGCGAGATCCATGGCCTGGATCATCGCCGACTTCACCGCCGGCTTCAGAGGCGCCGAGGCGTTGTGGTCGAGATAGACGCGGGTCATCGGAACGAAGGGCCGGAGGGCGCTCCCTTACTCCGCCCCTTACTCCGCTGCAACCGCAGCACCCTCGTCCGCCGACTGCGGGCCGCGGATGGTCAGGCTGCTGGTGCCGATGATCCGCCGCTCCACCACGTCGGCCACGGTGACCGAGCTGAGATACATGTGGATCTGGTTGCCCAGCTCCTCCCACAGGTCGTGGGTCAGGCAGCGCGAGCGGTTGGTCCGGCAGCCCTGCGGCGTGCCGTTGGCGCAACGGGTCGTGCGGATCGGCTCGTCCACCGCCAGGATGATGTCGGACACGCGGGTCGCGTCCGCCGGATGGGCCAGCAGGTAACCGCCGCCGGGGCCGCGCACGCTCTTGACCAGACCGCCCTTGCGCAGCTTGGCGAACAGCTGCTCCAGATAGGAGAGCGAAATCTCCTGCCGGTCGGCGATGTCGGCAAGGGCGACGGGGCTCCCCTGGCTGGTGGCAGCAAGATCGACCATAGCCATGACGGCATAGCGTCCCTTGGTGCTGAGTCTCATTTTACCCTCCTTACCCTTCCTTCACCCCGGCCCGACCGTTCAGCGGATCGACGCCAAGCCTCGTGTTTGTGTTTGGTTCAACAGGACGCCGCCGGACCGCTGTCCACGGACACCGGCTCGCGCACCCCATTGTCGGTCCGGGCGCTCCCGTTGGGAACGCCTGATGTTTCGTATACGGATGAATTATGCGCGTCGCCGCGCTCTGATTCCAGTTCCTCGACGCGCCGGCGCAGGGTTGACACCTGATCGAGCAGGCCGTTCAACGCGCGTGCCACCGGATCGGGGATGTCGCCGCAGGGCGTGCCGTAGGGCATGAACTTCTGCGTCTCGACGCGGTCGCGGGTCACCACCGCCTTGGCCGGGATGCCGACCACCGCGATGCCCGGCGCCACGTCCGCCACCACCACGGCGTTGGCCCCGACGCGGGCGTCGCGCCCGATGGTGATGGCACCCAGCACCTTGGCCCCCGCGCCGACGATCACGCCGCTTTCCAGCGTGGGGTGGCGCTTGCCCTGGTTCAGCGAGGTGCCACCCAGCGTAACCCCGTGATAGAGCATCACGTCGTCGCCGATCTCGGCGGTCTCGCCGATGACGACGCCCATGCCGTGGTCGATGAAGAAGCGGCGCCCGATGGTCGCCCCCGGATGGATCTCGATTCCGGTCAGGGCGCGGGCGATCTGCGAGACGGCTCGGGCCATCAGGTGCCAGCGACGGTCCCAGCAATAGCGCGCGACGCGGTGCATGACGATGGCGTGGAAGCCCGGATAGCACAACGCGACCTCGGCCCGTGACCGCGCGGCCGGGTCGCGGGCCATGATACCGTCGATCTCTTCGCGAAGATGCTTGAACACCGGAACACCCGCCGTGGTATAGTCCGCCCTCTTGCTGGAAGAGGTGATCTTTCGCAAGAGCCCTCGACCCGTGCCTCGCCGGTCGCGCGGGTTGCCCAGGAAGGACGCATCGACGCATATATGATGACCAAGCAAAACGGTCAAGAATTGTGTGCGAAAAATCCATGCTTGTCCATGGGCAACCACGTCCGCTTGCCGTGGCGTCCGCTCACCGCTCCGCCGGTGGTCCGGATCACCTTATATTCGCGTCAGGATCGCCGTTCCCATGCCTGAAGTGATGATCAACGGTCCGGCCGGACGTCTGGAAGGGCGCTACACACACGGCACGATCCCCAACGCGCCGATGGCCTTGCTGCTGCATCCGCACCCGCATCACAACGGGACCATGAACAACAAGGTGGTCTTCACCCTGTTCCAGTCCTTCACGAAGCGCGGCTACTCCGCCCTGCGCTTCAATTTCCGCGGGGTTGGCCGCAGCCAGGGCACCTACGACAAGGGCGAAGGGGAACTGGCCGACGCGGCGGCAGCGCTGGACTGGCTGCAGACCCACAACCCCAACGCCCCGGTCTGCTGGATCGCCGGGGTCTCCTTCGGGGCGTGGATCGGCATGCAGCTTCTGATGCGCCGCCCGGAGATCGACGGCTTCGTGTCCGTCTCGCCGCCGGCCAACCTGTTCGACTTCTCCTTCCTGGCGCCCTGCCCGTCCTCCGGCCTGATCATCCACGGCGACAAGGACGAGTTGGTTCCGGGGGCGGCGGTGAACAAGCTGGTGACCAAACTGTCGCACCAGAAGGACATCCGCATTGACCACCGCGTGGTCCCCGGCGCCAACCATTTCTTCGCCAACCGCAGCGACGATTTGGCTGTGCAAGTGGACGACTATCTGGACCGCGCGATGGGCAACCCCGTCGCCGCCGTGGCGGAGTGACCGGAAAATGACCGTCGCGAGGACCTTTCGCCTCACCATCCTCGCCGGCCTCGCGGCGCTCCTGCTGTCCGGCTGCAGCAACGCCCAAATCGCCAGCACCTTCGGGAACTGGTGCAAGCACGCCGACAACTGCACCGACAACAGCCGCCCGCGCCCGTAACTTCCGGCGTCACACCGGGTGGAAGCGCCCGCCGGTCATCGGCCGGGGCACGCCGGTCGTGGCCGGCAGGCTGAGCGGCAGGCCCTTGCGGCTGCGCACCGCCAGATAGGCGAAGGCTTCGGCCTCCAGCGCGTCGCCGTTCCAGCGCACCGCCTCCACCGGATCGACCGGCACGCCCAGCCGGTCGGCCAGCATGCCCATCAGCGTCGCGTTGTGCCGCCCGCCGCCGCAGACCAGCCAACGCACCGGCGCCTCCGGCAGATGCGGGACGATGCGGGCGACCGACGCGGCGGTGAAGGCGGTCAGGGTCGCCGCCCCATCCTCCAAGGACAAGCCACGGACGGGCGCCGGGTCGAAGGCGTCGCGGTCCAGCGACTTCGGCGCCGGCAGGTCAAAATAGGGATGGGCGAGCAGCGCCGCCAAGGCGCCCTCATCCACGTTGCCCCGCGCCGCCAGCGCCCCGCCGGAATCGTAGCGGGCGCCCTGGCCGGACAGGACCCAGTCATCGACCAGCGCGTTGCCCGGCCCGGTGTCGCAGGCGATGACCGCGTCTTCACCCGCGCCGATCCAGGTGACGTTGGCGACGCCGCCGATGTTCAGCACGGCCAGCGGGCGCGGCAGGGCGTCGGCCAGCGCGCGGTGGAACAGCGGCACCAGCGGGGCGCCCTGCCCGCCCGCCGCCACGTCCGCCGTGCGGAAGTCGTTGACCACGGCGATGCCGGTCGCCCGCGCCAGCCGCGCGCCGTCGCCGATCTGCCAAGTGCGGCGCTGCGCCGGGTCGTGGAAAATCGTCTGGCCGTGGAAGCCGATCAGGTCCACCGCGGCCGCTTCCGTCCCGGCCTCGGCCAGCAGGCGGCGCACGGCGTCGGCGTGGGCATCGGTCAGGGCGCGCTCGACCGCCTCCACCGGTCCCTTGCCGCCGAGACAGGAGCGCAGCTCGGCGCGGAAGCCGTCCTCGTAGGGGATGGTGACGAAGGCCAGCGGCTCCACCCGGCGCTCGCCGTCGGTGCGGACCAGCGCTGCGTCGATCCCGTCCATGGAGGTGCCGCTCATCAGCCCGACGACCGTCTGCATTCCTTACCCCAATCCCATGTCGAGTCAGCCCCGAGAATTGTGGGGCCGCGCGTTCCATGCTAACAGACGCGACCCTGGACCCTACCACGACAGCCGGATCGCGGCCATGACGACGCTGACATCGGATTTCCTCCGCACGCTGCAGGAACGCGGCTTCATCCACCAGTGCACCGACCTCGCCGGGCTCGACGAGCGCGCGGCGAAGGGGCCGATCATCGCCTACATCGGCTTCGACTGCACAGCGGACAGCCTGCATGTGGGCAGCCTGCTGCCGATCATGATGCTGCGCTGGCTGCAGAAGACCGGCCACAAGCCGATTGTCCTGATGGGCGGCGGGACGACCAAGATCGGCGATCCCTCCGGCAAGGACGAGGCGCGCCAGCTCCTGACCGACGAGGCCATCAACGCCAACATGGCGGGCATCAAGCGCATCTTCGGGCGCTACCTGTCCTTTGGCGACGGTCCGACCGACGCGGTGATGGTCAACAACGCGGACTGGCTGGACGAGCTGAAATACATCCCGCTGCTCCGCGACATCGGCCGGCACTTCACGATCAACCGCATGATGACCTTCGAATCGGTCAAGCTGCGGCTGGACCGTGAGCAGCCGCTGACCTTCCTGGAATTCAACTACATGATTCTCCAGGCCTATGATTTCGTGGAGCTGTTCCGGCGCGAGAAGTGCATGCTCCAGATGGGCGGGTCGGACCAGTGGGGCAACATCATCAACGGCGTCGAGCTGGGCCGCCGCACTGACGGGGCGGAGCTGTTCGGCCTGACCACCCCGCTGCTGACCACCTCGTCGGGCGCCAAGATGGGCAAGACCGCCGCAGGGGCCGTGTGGCTGACCGCCGACAAGCTCAGCGCCTATGATTTCTGGCAGTACTGGCGCAACACCGAAGACGCCGACGTCGGCCGCTTCCTGCGCCTCTACACCGAACTGCCGCTGGACGAGGTGGCGCGGTTGGAGGCTCTCGAAGGCGCCGGCATCAACGAGGCCAAGAAGATCCTCGCCCACGAGGTGACCAGGCTCGCCCACGGCGAGGAGGCCGCCCTGGAGGCCGCCGAGACCGCCCGCCGCACCTTCGAGCAGGGCGCCGCCGCCGAGGGCCTGCCGACCATCGACGTGCCCCGCGCCGAGCTTGAGGCCGGCGTCGCGGTCGTGGATCTGCTGGTCTCCGCCGGGCTGGCCGCGTCGAAGGGCGAGGCGCGCCGCCTCATCAAGGGCGCCGGCGCGAAGATGAACGACGCCGCCATCCCCGACGAGGCCGCCAAGGCCACCGCCGCCGATCTGAACGCCGACGGCGTCATCAAGCTGAGCGCCGGCAAGAAGCGTCACGCGCTGGTCAAGGCAGTGTGAGGCAACACTGAGTCTCCCTGATGTCCCCCTCTCCCCTCCGCTCACGCGCAAACGAAGTTTGCGCTGACGCGACAGGTGGACCTTCGGTCCGCCGAAAGCGGGGAGAGGGTTAGGGTGAGGGGGATGCGCGTGGCGGAACGTCCGGCACAAGCGCAACCCTCTCACCCGCCCGCTTCGCGGGCACCCTCTCCCCAGAGGGGCGAGGGATGAACAATCCCGCTTACTTCACGAAGGTTCCCGGCGAGGGCGCTTCCTTGCCGTCGCCCCCCTCGCCCAGGAAGAACAGATTGCGCAGGAAGCCCGGCGCCAGCATGGCGAGCGGGTTCACCGTCACGTCCGGGTCGGCCAGCGGACCACGGACGTGCCAGGTGGCGCTGAAGATGCCCTGCCCCTCGCCGCCGCTCAGCGCGTCGCCCAGCAGCGGAATCTGACCGATCAGGCGATTCAGCCCGTAGATGGGCACGATGGTGCCGCGCAGGTTGGCGGTGTCGGTCTCGATGTCCACCTCCCCCGACAGGGTCAGGCCGAGCGCGGAGCCGGAGGTGCGCAGGTCCTTGACGGTCAGCAGGCGCCCGTCCTTGCGGTAGTCGCTGACCGCCCGCCCGAAGCGGATGCCCTTGCCACCGCCCATCAGCTCGGCGAAGCCGGAGGGGGAAATGGAGTTCAGGATGCGGGCCAGGACCGGCGCATCGACCAGCGCGTAGTCGGTCAGCTCCATCCGGCCTTCGATGGCGGCGTCGGCCCGCGGCTCCACCGTGCGGCCGGTGATCGCCAAAACACCGCCTTGCACCCGGTCGTTGATGTCGAGCGCGCGGAAGGTCGCGCCGGCGTCGCTGGCCGAGATGGCCACGTCATAGAATCCCTGGGCGCCCGGCAGATAGCGCAGGGACACCGCCCCGTCGCGCCCCGCCTTCGCCGTCACGTCGAGCGCCGTCCAGGACAGGCGGTCGCGCCTGATCCGCCCGGCCACGTCGGACAGATGGCGGCCGTCCCCGAAGACGACGCGGTTCAGCTTCAGGTCGAAGTCGAGCGGCAGCGGTTTCTCGTCGGCCGGCCCCTGCTTCTTGCCGCCGGGCGGGTCGGCCTTGCCGGCCAGGACGCGGGCGTCCAGGCTCTGGCCCGTGATGGTCCCGGAGTAGCCGCTCTTGCCGCCGTCATGCACCGTCACGTCGGCCTTCAGGTCGGTCTGGCCGACGGACATCTGGCTGACCGCCACCTTGGTGACCGCCATGGTCTGCGGCGCGAGATCGACGACCGCCTGGGCGCGCAGCCCCCCGGCATCGACCGACAGGCCGGTGATGCGGGTCACCCGGTCCTTCTGGAACTCCAGCGCCAGCTTGCCGGTGCCCGGCACACCGGGCTTCTTCTCCCAGCCCAACTCGTCGATGCGCAGGTGGGTCTTTTCCAGGTTAAGCCCGGCGGTCAGGCCGAAGCGGCGGCGCTGGTCCACGGTGAACAGCACATCCGCCCCAAGCGGCCCTTCCACATGCTCGGCTAGGTCGATGCCGTGGCTGCGCAGGTCCTGGGCGTCCACATCGCCCTTCACGGCGATGCGGGTGCGCGGCCCCTTGGCGGTGGAGGTGAACTGCTCCTTCCAGTCGATGGTGACGGGGATGCCGTCCAGCTTGGTGTTGCCCTTCACCGTCATGGCGTTCATATCGAGCGCCAGCGTCAGGTCGCCCTCGGTCGCGGTCAGCCCGGCGGCCACCTTCTCCACCCCGACGCCGCGCAGCTTTGCCGCGACGTCCAGGTTCAACTGCTCGACCTTCAGGTCGACCAGCAGCGGAAACTGGAAGTGAAGCTGCGCGTCGGCCTGCCCCTGGGTGCGCTTGGGATCGAGGTCGAGGCGGCTGGGATAGCCCAGCGGCGGGCTGTCCAGAACGGTCAGGATGGTGCGCACCGGCCCGCGGACCGGGACACGGATGTCCATGGTCTCCTTGCCGGTGTCCAGACCGCCGATGACGATGGTGCCCTCACCGAGCTGGACGTCGTCGATGCGGCCGCCCTTGGTGTGGATGGTGAAAGTCTTGCCATCCGTGGACACCTCCGCCGCCAAGCCGGTGACCTTGGGCAGCGGGTGGAAGTAATCCACCGTCATGTCCTCGGCCTTGATGCCGGCCTGGAAATGCGTCACGTCGAGTGCCGCGAGGTCGGACAGCGGCCCACTGGCCCGGACGGTCGCCGTCGCCTCCGGCACGACGCCGTGCGACAGGTTTTGGGTCACCCATTCCCGTGGGTTCTTCCCCACCCCCAGCGGCCACAGCCGGGGCAGTTCGTCCGCCGGCACCCGCTTGGCCGTCACGGCGGCCTCCACCGACAGGCGGGCGTCCGGCGTGCCGAGTTGGGCGATGGCCGCCTGCGCCGTCCCCTCCACGGTCGGCCCACCGAGATCGATGGCCAGCCGCTCCACATCCAGTTTGCCCGAGGAGCGGTCGCCGGCCACCGTCAGGGCGGCGGAGGCGATGAGCATCGGCTCCGGGAACAGGTCCGGTCGAACGACATGCCCGGCGCCGGCCTTCAACTCCGCCCGCCCGCTGCGCGGCTGCCCGTCGGGATCCAGCTCGACGCTGGCCGTGCCGGATAGGGGAAGCTGCGCCGCGGCGAGCGGTGCCAGCGCCGGGGCGAGCCCGGCCAGTGTGGCGGGCACCAGTCCGTCGAGCCGCGCGGCGACCGACGCGCCCTTGTCGGGAACCTGCGTGCCGTCGAGGTCGAGCGAGGCCCGCTTGCCATCCGACGTCAGGTCGAGCCGCAAGCTGCCGCTGCGCTGCCCGCCCCGCTCCCGCAGGTCACCCCGCCCGGCCATCACCATCCCGTCGAGCGCAAGGTCCAGCCGCTCCAGCTCCGCCCGCCGGCCCGGCACGTCCAGCCCGCCGCGCAGCCGCACCCGGTCAATGCGGTAGGGGTCGGGCCGCAGCGCGGGCAGGCTGACCTCTCCGGCACCGCCCTGCAGGTCGAAGCTGAAGCGCACCGGCTCGAACCGCGAATCCAGAGTCGCGTCGATGCGCCCGCCCAGCGGCACGGTCACCGCCGACAGCGGCGCCAGCAGCGGGCCGATCTTGGCCAGCGCCGCCGGCTGCAAGCCGTCGAAGCGGGTGGACAGCGCGGTTTCCGCGTCGGCCATGCGATGGACGCCCGATGCCTCCACCGCCGCCGTCCGCCCGTCCAGGTCGAGCAGCAGCTGCGCCCCGCCGACGATCTCGGTCCCGTCGCGGGTCAGCACGATGTCGGCGCGGTTGGCGTGCCAGGACAGGCCCAGCATGCGGTTCGTCACCGTCAGGTCGGCGCCGATGATGGACAACCGCCGCAGCAGGCCCAACGGGCGGGCGATGTCCGGAGGCTGCATCAGGGTGGAGACGATCTCCCCCGCGAAGTCGGGGCCGTCCTCCGGCTCGTCCTTCTCCGGCTCGCCGGGAGACGGGATCGAGCGCACGTCGAAATCCAGGCTGCCATCAGCCCGGCGCACGACCTGGAGGCGCGGCCGCACGAGGTCGAGCCGGGTCGGCGACAGCTTGCCTTGGAACAGCGCGCGCACGGAAAAGCCGACGCCCAGTTCCGGCACCGCCGCAAGCTCGTCGCCCTCGGCGTTGACCGCGTGCACGTCGATGGCCCGCAGGTCCAGCCGGGTCAGCCCGTCGCTCTCCTCCTCATCCACCCAGGACAGGACGAGCTGGCCGACATCGACCCGGTAGCGGCCCTGCGGGTCGCTCAGCGCCCGCTCCACATAGGGGGTCAGCGGGTCGAGAGCGACCGGCCCCTGGGCCAGCCGCCAAGCGAACAGCCCGCCGGTCGCGCCGACGACCACCACCACGCCCGCGGTGGTCCAGGCGAGAAGCTTCGCGGTTCGCCGGATCAAGGACAGTGTCCCGGCGGCGACGCCCGCAGATTGTCACGGCGCGGATTGTCACGGTTGACCGGAAGGGCCGGACCGCGCACCCTCCTGCTCAGTTCTTGTGCAGGGATAGCCGCGACCATGACCACCACGCTGCCGAAACCCTTCGACACCGCCCTTGCCGGACGCGGCCTGGAGCGCTGGCGCGCCGAGGCGGCGAACGCCGCGGACAACACCGGTGGCGACGCCCTGCGCGCCTGGGCCGAGGCGTACGCCGATTCGACCGAGGGCCGGGCGCTGATCGACGCGGTGTGCGGCAACAGCCCGTATCTCGGCCAGATCCTGACGCGCGAGCTGCCCTTCGTCCGCGAGATGGTGACGCAGGGGTACGACGCCGCCTTCGCGACGCTGCTGCGCCGGCTGGAGGCGGACTGCGCGGAGGAGCGCAACATCGACCGGCTGATGACCGCCCTGCGCATCGCCAAGCGGCGGGCGGCGCTGCTGATCGCCATCGCCGACATCACTGGCGCGTGGGAGCTGGAGGCCGTCACCGGCGCGCTGTCCGACATCGCCGAGACGTCGGTCCGGATGGCGGCAAACCACCTGCTGCGCCGCGCCGCGGAGGCGGGCACGCTGACGCTGCCGGAACCGCAGCGGCCATGGGTCGGGTCGGGCCTGATCGTGCTTGGCATGGGCAAACTTGGTGCGCGCGAGCTCAACTATTCCAGCGATATCGACCTGATCGTCCTGTACGACGACGCCGTCGTTCAAACGCCCCAGCCGGACAACCTCGCCCGCACGTTCATTCGTATCGCGCGCGATCTTGTCCGCATTATGGATGAACGGACCAAGGACGGCTACGTCTTCCGTACAGATCTGCGGCTGCGCCCCGATCCCGGGGCCACGCCGCTCGCGGTGTCCGTCTCGGCGGCCGAAATTTATTACGGCAGCGTCGGGCAGAACTGGGAGCGCGCGGCCATGATCAAGGCCCGTCCCATCGCCGGCGATCCGGAAGCGGGGGCGCATTTTCTGCGTTTCCTCGAACCGTTCGTGTGGCGGCGCCACCTCGACTTCGCGGCCATCCAGGACATCCATTCCATCAAGCGTCAGATCAACGCCCACAAGGGCCATCGTGAAGTGACGGTGAACGGCCACGACATCAAGGTCGGCCGAGGCGGAATCCGCGAGATCGAGTTCTTTGCCCAGACCCAGCAGCTCATTTTCGGCGGGCGCGACATCCGCGTGCGCATCGCCCCCACCCTGCTGGCGAACAAGGCGCTGTGCGCGGTCGGCCGCGTGCCGGAGGCGGCGGTGGAGGAACTGGAGGAGGCCTACCGCTTCCTGCGCCGGGTCGAGCACCGCATCCAGATGACCGACGACCGCCAGACCCACCAGATCCCGGCGGACGACGAGGGCGTGGCGCATCTGGCGACCTTCCTCGGCTACGAGCGGGTGGAGGATTTCCGCACCGACCTGCTGGCCCAGCTCGGCCGGGTGGAGGACCGCTACGCCGAGCTGTTCGAGGAGGCGCCGTCGCTGTCCGGCCCCGGCAACCTCGTCTTCACCGGCACCGACGACGACCCCGGCACGGTGAAGACGCTGGCCGGCATGGGCTACCGCGACCCCAGCCGGGTCATCGCCGTGGTCTCCACCTGGCACCGGGGGCGCTACCGCTCCACCCGCTCGGGCCGCGCGCGGGAGCTGCTGACCGAGCTGGTGCCGGCCATGCTGAACGAGCTGGCCAAGACCCCCGCCCCGGACGACGCGCTGGTCAAGTTCGACAGCTTCCTGGAGCGGCTGCCGGCGGGGGTCGGGCTGTTCTCGCTGTTCATCGCCAACCCCTGGCTGCTCGCCCTGGTCGCGGAGATCATGGGCACGGCGCCGCAACTGGCCGAGACGCTGTCGCGCAACCCATCGCTGCTCGACGCCGTGCTGTCGCCCGACTTCTTCGACCCGCTGCCCGACGCGGCGGGGCTGACGCCGGAGTACCAGCGCTTCATCGCCGGGGCGCACAACTTCGAGGACGTGCTGACCCTGTCGCGACGCTGGACCAACGACCAGCGCTTCCGCGCCGGGGCGCACATCCTCCGCGGCATCACCGACGGCGACCGCTGCGGCCCCTTCCTCGCCGATCTGGCCGACGTGGTGGTGCCGGAGCTGGCCGCCCGCGTCGAGGAGGAGTTCGCCGCCCGCCACGGCCGCATCCCCGGCGGCGCCTGGGTGGTGGTGGCGATGGGCAAGCTGGGCAGCCGGCAGCTCACCATCACCTCCGACATCGACCTGATCGTGGTCTACGAGGTGCCGCCGGGAACCCGCCAGTCGGACGGGACCAAGCCGCTGGCGCCCAACGAGTATTACATCAAGCTGACGCAGCGCCTGACCAACGCCATCACCGCCCCGATGGCCGACGGGCGGCTGTACGAGGTGGACATGCGGCTGCGCCCGTCGGGCAACGCCGGGCCGCTCGCCACCGCGCTGGACGCCTTCACCGCCTATCAGGCCAAGGAGGCCTGGACGTGGGAGCACATGGCCCTGACCCGCGCCCGCGTCATCGGCGGCGATCCGGCGCTGGGCCGCAAGGTCGAGTCGGCGATCCGCGGCGTGCTGACCGGCCCGCGCGATCCGGCCAAGGTGCTGCGGGACGTTGCTGACATGCGCCGCCGCATCGACAAGGAGTTCGGCACCACCAACCCGTGGAACGTCAAATACGCCCGCGGCGGCCTGATCGACATCGAGTTCACGGCCCAGTATCTCCAGCTCCGCCACGGGCACGCACATCCGGACATCCTGTCCATCGCCACCAGCCGCGCCCTGCTCAACGCCGCCGGAGCCGGTCTGCTGGCGCCGGAGGTGGCTGAGGAGTTGGTGGCGACGCTGAAGTTGTGGCGCCGCGTGCAAGGCTTCCTGCGACTGACCACCGACGGCGTGCTCGATCCGCGGCAGGTTTCGCCCACCCTGCGGGAGGGCCTCTCGCGCGCCGCCTTCCCGGAGGAGGAGCCGGCGGTTGACTTCGCCGCGCTCGACAGCAGAATCCGGGACATCGCCGCCCGCGCCCATCGCCATTTCGTGGCGCTGGTCGAGGAGCCGGCGTCAAGGCTGCCTCCCCCAGAGACCAACGAAGAAGCCAAACTCCCATGAGCGAAGCCACCAACGCCGCCCCGATCGAGGTCGGCACCCCGGCCCCGGACTTCACCATGCCGACCGACGGCGGCGGCAGCGTCACGCTGTCCGCCCTGCGGGGCAAGCCGGTGATCCTGTACTTCTACCCGAAGGACGACACCTCCGGCTGCACGTCGGAGGCTTGCGGCTTCCGCGACCAGCTTCCGGACTTCAGCGGGCTCGACGCCGTCATCATCGGCGTGTCCAAGGACAGCGTGGCCAGCCACGACAAGTTCAAGGCGAAGTACGAGCTTCCCTTCACGCTGGCCTCCGACAAGGAGACGGGCGTCGCCGAAGCCTACGGCGTCTGGGTCGAGAAGAGCATGTACGGCCGCAAATACATGGGTCTGGAGCGCGCGACCTTCCTGATCGACAAGGACGGCATCGTCCGCAACGTCTGGCGCAAGGTGAAGGTCACCGGCCATGTGGCGGCGGTGCTGAAGGCGTTGCAGGCGCTGTAATGGTGTCCCCTCTCCCCTCCGCTTTCGCGCAAACTTCGTTTGCGCTGACGCGACAGGCGGACCTTCGGTCCGCCGAAAGCGGGGAGAGGATTAGGGTGAGGGGGTTGCGCGTGTCGGCACACTCGGCACGAGTGCCGTTCCCCCTCACGCCGCCCGGCGCAGGATCTCCTCGGCCAGCGCCTGCATCTCCGCCGCCGCCTGGGTCTTGCGCGCCGCCTCGGTCACCGACAGGCCGGACAGCAGGGTCCCGGCGTAGGCGGTGCGGTTGCCGATCTGCGACTCCGCGATGTCCACGGCCGGCGGGTTCACCAGCTCACGCACCCGCGCGATCAGCTCGTCGGCGATGCGGGCGCGCGGCGGCACGCGGTTCAGCACCAGCAGCAGCCGGCGCTTCTCCTGCGCGGCGAGGTCCAGGGTGGGCTGCACCGCCCACAGGTCCATCGGGCTGGGCTGCACCGGGGCGATGACGAGGCTGGCGGCGCGCACGGCGATGCGCGCCTCCGTCTGGGCATGGGGCGGGCTGTCGATCAGCACGATGTCGTGGTCGCGGGCCAGCTTCTCCACCTCGGTCTGGGTGCGCCAGCCGGTGATCTGGACATGGGTGAAGCCGGGTTCCCCGCCCGTGGCCTCCGCCCGCACCGCGTGCCAGCGGGTCAGGCTGCCCTGCGGGTCGATGTCCACCGTGGCGACCGACCGCCCAAGCTGCATCCAGGCAATGGCGAGGTGAGCCACCAGAGTGGTCTTTCCGGCCCCGCCCTTCTGCTGAGCCACGGTGAAGACCTTGCCCGTCATGCCCACACCCATCATTTGGTTGTTTATCGCGCACACCCGTCATAAGGCTTGGACAGAGCCGGCGCAACCGCGCGAATTGACTTCATCCTCCCACGCTTTACAAATCGCCCCGTGACCGACAAGCATCCCGACATCATCCCCGCCACGCCCGCCGGCCTCGCCCGCGCCGGCGAGGCTTTGCGCAGCGGCGAGCTGGTCGCCTTCCCGACCGAGACCGTCTACGGCCTCGGCGGCGACGCCACCGACGACCGGGCCGTGGCCGCGATCTTCGCCGCCAAGGGCCGCCCGCAGTTCAACCCGCTGATCGCCCATGTGCCGGACCTGGAGTCCGCCGAAGCCATCGCCATGCTCGACGAGCGCGCGGTGGAGCTGGCCCACCAGTTCTGGCCCGGCCCGCTGACCCTGGTCCTGCCCCGCCGCTATGACGCCGGGCTGTCGCTGCTGGTGTCCGCCGGGCTGGACAGCGTGGCCGTTCGGGTGCCCGCCCACCCGGTGGCGCAAGCCCTGCTCAAGGCCGCCGGCAAGCCGATCGCAGCGCCCAGCGCCAACCGCTCCGGCGCGGTCAGCCCGACCGCTCCCCACCACGTCATCGAGAGCCTGGGCGACCGGGTGAGCATGGTGGTGGCCGGCGGCAAGTGCCAGGTCGGGGTGGAATCCACCGTGCTCGACCTGACCGGCGAGACGCCCGTGCTGCTGCGCCCCGGTGCCGTGCTGCGCGAGGAGATCGAGCGGCTGATCGGCCCAATCCAGGTTTCCGCCGGCAACCCGGACGCCCCGAAGTCGCCCGGCCAGTTGGAAAGCCACTACGCCCCCGACGCTCCGGTGCGGCTGAACGCCACCAGCGCCGAGGAGGACGAGGCGTTCCTGACCTTCGGCCCCGACCGCTTCATCCGCGGCGGCAAGGCCCGGCTGAACCTGAGCCTCCAGGGCGACCTGAACGAGGCGGCGGCCAACCTGTTCGCCCATCTCCGCGCTCTCGACCAGGAGGGTGCCTGCGCCATCGCGGTGATGCCGATCCCGGACGAGGGGCTGGGTGTCGCCATCAACGACCGGCTGCGGCGGGCCGCCGCCCCCAGGGAGTGAGGGAGCGGGGGTAGTGGAAAAACGGACGGCGAGGCGATAAGAGTCTCGCAACGAGCCCCCACCCTCCCGCTTCGCGGGTCCCTTCCTCCCCCGCCGTCGCAGGGGCTGTCTCTTATACACATCTGACGCTGCCGACGATTATACGC
>NZ_JAUQTX010000068.1:0-27048 GCF_059803775.1 Azospirillum sp. UFLA03-27
GCGTATAATCGTCGGCAGCGTCAGATGTGTATAAGAGACAGGGGGGAGGTCGGGAGGGGGGCCCGTCGCGCTCCCCACCCTCGTCAGCGAAGCCCCGCCAGCACCTTGTCCAGCGTGATCGGGAAATCGCGCACGCGCACGCCGGTCGCGTGATGGATGGCGTTGGCGATGGCGGCGGGAACGCCGACGATGCCGATCTCGCCGACGCCCTTGGCGCCCAGCGCGTTGACCATGTCGTCGTGCTCCTCGACGAACAGGACGTCGATCTCCGGCACGTCGGCGTTCACCGGGACATGATACTCCGCGTAGTCGTGGTTCATCACCCGGCCCAACCGGTGATCGGTGAAGGCCTCCTCCTCCAGACCCATGCCGATGCCCCAGACCACGGCGCCCTGAATCTGGCTGCGCGCCGTCTTGGGGTTGATGATGCGCCCGGCGGCGATGGCGCTGACCACGCGGGCCACCCGGATGGTGCCGAGACCCTCGTCCACCCGCACCTCCACGAAGACCGCGGAATGGGTGGCGAAGGTGTGCCGCGCCCGCGCCAGCAGATAAGGCAGGGCGCGCGCCTCCTCCTCGATGCTGAGGGTGCCGGAGCCGCGCATCACGTCGGTGATGGACAGCCGCCGCGACCGGTCGTCCCGGACGATCAGATGGCCGTCGGCAAAGAGCACATCCGCCTCCGCCACCCCCTTCAGCGGACTGTCCTCCAGCTTGCCGGCCAACGTCACCAACTGTGAGCGCACCCGGTCGCACACCGCCTTCACCGCCGACCCGACGGTGGAGACGGTCCAGGACCCGCCCTCGATGGGAGCGGTGGGAAGCGAGGAATCGCCCAGGCAGAAGGTCACCTCCTCGATCGGCAGGCCCAGTACGTCAGCGGCGATCTGCGTCATGACGGTGTAGGTGCCGGTGCCGATGTCGGCGGTGGCGCTGGAGACCACCAGCTTGCCGTCGACGCCCAGGACGGCCTTGGCGGCGGCCTGCCCCTGCATGGCATCCCAGACGCCCGCCGCCATGCCCCAGCCGACCAGTTCCCGCCCGTCACGCATGGAGCGCGGCGCGGGGCTGCGCTTCGCCCAGCCGAACCGCTCCGCCCCGTGCTGGAAACAGGCGCGCAGCTCCTTGCTGGAGAAGGGGTTTCCGGTGTTGGGGTCGGTCTCCGCGTAGTTCTTCAGGCGAAGCTCCACCGGGTCCATGCCGAGCTTGACGGCCAGCTCGTCCATGGCGATTTCCAGGGCCGGGACGCCGGTCGCGGCCCCCGGCGCGCGCTGATCCAGCGGGGTGTGCACGTCCAGCCGGGTCAGCTTATAGTCCAGCCGGACGTTGTCGCAGGCGTACTGCTGGCCCGACCAGTTGACGACGATCTCCACATAGTTCTCGTTTTGGGAGCTTTCCTGCACCGCTTCGTGGATCAGCGCGCGCAGCGTGCCGTCGCGGTCGGCGCCCAGGGCCACCCGCTGGATGGTTTCGGGTCGGTGGCCAAAGCTGAACATCTGCTGGCGCGACAGTTCCACCCGGACGGAGCGTTTCAACTGCGTCGCTGCCAGCATGGCCATGAAGAGCTGATGCTGCGGCCGCAAGCCGGAGCCGAAGGCGCCGCCGACGAAGGGCGACATCACCCGCACCGCGGATTTGGCCAGGCCGAAGACGTTGCAGACGTAAGTGTGGCAGTTCTGCGCGCCCTGGGTCTTGTCGTGGACGGTCAGCCTGCCGTCGTCGTGGTGCAGGACAGTGGTGGCGTGCATCTCCATCGGGTTGTGGTATTCCGCAGCCTGGGTGAACTCCGCGTCCACCTGGACGGGCGAGTCCAGGAAGGCCTGCTCCGGGTTGCCGCGCGGCTTCGGTGGGGGCTGGAAACCGCCCTTGTCCTTGCCGGGGGTGAAGCTGTTCGCGCGGTTGGCGCGCAGGTCGGTCTGGTGGGGCGCCGCCTCATACTCGATGTGGACGAGGCGGGCGGCGTAGCGGGCCAGTTCGAAGCTCTCGGCGATCACCAGCGCCACCGGCTGGAGCGCGTGGTGGATTTCCGCGTCGTAGAGCGGGCGGAAGGGCGCTCCCTTGGGCGCGTCGTCGTCCTTCCATTTGCGGTCGAACCAGGCGAGGCTCGGCCGGTTCTCGTGGGTGAAGACGTGGATGACGCCGGGCAGGGCCAGCGCCGCCGCGGTGTCGATGCGGGTGATCCGCCCGCGCGCGATGGCGCTGGAGACGATGCAGCCGTGGGCGAGGTCCGGCAAGCTGAACTCGGCGGCATAATGGGCGTTGCCGGTCACCTTCTTGCGCCCGTCCACCCGGCTGACGGGCTTGCCGATGGGGCCGTTGGGCTCCGTCAGGAAGCCGGGGATGCTGGGAATGGCGATCATGGACGGGGCGCTCCCTTGCGGTCTGCGGCTTCGGTCAGGGCGCGGACGATGGCGCGCTCGGCCAGCTCGATCTTGAAGCTGTTGTGCTCGTGCCCCTTGGCGTCGCGCAGCAGCACGCGCGCGGCGGCGCGGAACCGGTCGGGCGTGGCGGGTTTTCCGACGAGGGCGGCTTCCGCCTCCAGGTCGCGCCAGGGCTTGTGGGCGACCCCGCCCAGCGCCAGACGGGCGTCGCGGACGGTGTCCCCATCCAACTCCAGCCCCGCCGCGACCGACACCAGCGCGAAGGCGTAGGAGGCGCGGTCGCGGATTTTCAGATAGGTGGAGTGCTCGGCGAAGCCCTTGGCCGGCAGGTCGATGGCCGTGATGAGGTCGCCCGGCCGCAGGACCGTGTCGATCTCCGGGCGGTCGCCGGGCAGACGGTGGAACTCGGCGAAGGGGATGCTGCGCTCACCCTCCGGCCCGGTCACCTGGACCACCGCTTCAAGCGCCGCCAGAGCGACGCAGAGGTCGGAGGGGTGGACGGCGATGCACTGGTCGCTGGCGCCCAGGATGGCGTGGATGCGATTCACCCCGCCGATCGCGCCGCAGCCCGACCCCGGCTCTCGTTTGTTGCAGGGGGTGGCCGTGTCGTAGAAGTAGTAGCAGCGGGTCCGCTGCAGCAGGTTGCCGCCGTTGGTCGCCATGTTGCGGAGCTGAGCCGAGGCCCCCGCGAGAATCGCCTTGGACAGCATGGGGTAGCGGGTGTGTACGCGCTCGTCGTAGGCGGTGTCGGCGTTGCGGGCCAGCGCGCCCAGCCGCAGGCCGCCCTCCGCCGTCTCCTCGATCCGGTCCAGCGGCAGACGGGAGATGTCGACCAGCCCTTCCGGACGCAGCACGTCGGCCTTCATCAGGTCGAGCAGATTGGTTCCCCCGGCGACGAATGCCGTCCCGGAGGCGCCGGCCCGCCCGATCGCGTCCGCCGCGCTGTCGGCGCGGGCGTAGGTGAAGGATCTCATGGCGCGCCCTCCGCCTTCGGGGCGGCGGTGGCCATGGCCTGCCGAATCGCCGCGACGATGTTGGGATAGGCCCCGCAGCGGCAGAGGTTGCCGCTCATCAACTCGCGGATCTCGTCGTCGGTGGTGGCCTTGCCCTCGGCGATCAGCCCGGCGGCGGAACAGATCTGGCCCGGCGTGCAATAGCCACACTGGAAGGCGTCATGCTCAATGAAGGCGTCCTGGAGCGGGTGGAGCGCGTCGCCGGTGGTCAGCCCCTCGATGGTGGTGACCTTGCGACCGTCCTGCATCGCCGCCAGCGTCAGGCAGGCGTTGATGCGCCGCCCGTCCACCAGGACGGTGCAGGCCCCGCACTGGCCGTGGTCGCAGCCTTTCTTGGTGCCGGTCAGGTCGAGATGCAGGCGCAGCGCGTCCAGCAGCGTCGTCCACGGCGCGAGGTGAAGCGTCCGCTCCACCCCGTTGACGTTCAATGTGACGGGAATCGGTGCTGGGGGCGGCGCGGGGGCCGGGCGCAGGCTGGCCTTGAGCGGTGCCATGGAGACTCCGGATCTGCGGGGGAGCGCCGGACGCCGCCACGAACAAGGGCTGCGCCGGCGTCATATGTCCGGACCAACAGGAGGTTGGCACCGCCGTTCCGCTCTTGGCATGAACGAGCCGGGAACGGGGGATTCAGCATTCTTCACAACGAGCAAAAGACAGTGTTGCGGCGGTCGTCGTTACTTTTTCGCAGGACCGGCGATGCCGGACTTCTCCGCGGCGTCCAGCAGGGTGACGACCTCCGGGGCCACCCACCAGCGGCAGCGCTTGCGCTCGTCGCTCGACACGGCGATGACGCGGTCGATCAGGCGGGTTTCGGCAGCGCCGAACGTCTTCTGCTGCCGCAAGGCCGCCTCGATCACCCCGGCCAGCGTGATGTCGAGCGCGGTGATCTCGATGGGATAGCTCAGCATGTCCGCCAGATCGGCGAGCTGGCCGAGCGTCCGCAGCCCTTCCGCGGCGCCGGTGGAGGATAGGCGGCGGAAGACCGTGGCGACGTGGTTGCCGTCCTCGGCCCGCCACGGCTTGCCGGACGACACGATGCCGCGCCGCGCCAGCTGCGCCTGGAACTCGTTGACGAAGCGCACGCGCTCCATCAGCGGGTCGAGCACGCTGTGCATGGTCAGCGCCTCGATTCGCCGGGCGAGGACGGGGGCGAGGTCCTCGTGCACCGCGTTGCTCAGCTCGCGGAACGCCTGATGGACCATGTTGCGTTCGCGGTCGGTGGTGTCCAACTCCAGCGCGTGGACGGCGTCGTACCAAGCCAGGAAATGCTGGAGCTGGGCGGAGGGGTGGTCGCGGTCGTCCACCGCGTCCGCCACCAGCAGGCCCGGCTTGCTGAGAAAGCTGCCGGTCAGCGTGGTCTTCAACGCTTCCGCGGCGACAAGAAGGCGCCCGATGATCGCGTCCTTCGCCACGGCGACGGGGAAGGCTTCGAAGAGGCGGATCGCCAGGGCGGCGTCGTCGCGCCGGTGCAGGCCGGCCACCGCGAACATGGCCGCCCCGTCGCGCGTGCAGTCGCCGCGGCGCACCATCTCCCGCGCCAGACGCACCGGGTCGCCGTGCAGCAGCGACGGCAAGGGCTGGTCCGCCCAGGCGGGGGCCGCCAGAAGGATGGTTTCCATCCGCTCCAGCTCCGCACGGGCGACGCCTTCGCGCTGGCGGACGCCGTGACGTTTCAACATCTGCGCGCGGAAACCCGACACCTCGGCCAGGAAGGCGGTCGCCTCCGCCGGCATGGCGCGCAGGCGGGCCAGCACGGCGAGGCTGCGCTGGCGCAACTCGTCCGCCCAGCTCTGCGCCTCGGCGGAGGCGAAGATCTCGTTCAGCGGCTGGTCCTTGGCGAGGCGGGCCACCGTCTCCTGGACGCGGCCGACCAGCGGCTCCATGCGCGGGGCCAGGGCGAACCACCAGGCGCTGACGTCCGCCAGATGCAGGGCGCCGGCCAGCCGGACCCCGCTGGTCAGCAGGGAATCGTCGCGAAGGATCAGCGCGTCGAACAGGCCGGTCCAGACGCGGCGCGCGTGCTCGGACCGCCGCCCGTTCAGCATGGTGACCAGCATCTGGGCGACCGGCTCGGCCATGTCCTCCAGATACCCGTCGCGGATCATCTTGTAGAGCTGGAGCTTCTGCCCATGGTCCAGCGGGGCCAGCACGTCGGACACACGCTTCAGGCTGTTGTCCTGCCCGCCGGGGAGATCGGGCAGCGCGAGATGGAGCGGCATCGCCGTCGCCGCATCGGGCGGCATGCCGTCGGCCGCCTGCGTCTCTTTCGACATCCGGAGCTTTGCCATGGTCGGACCCATCCGCATCGAAGCGTGTGGAAATTCAATCTAAGATCGATTGGATATGGTCGTTAGAATATGCCTAAAAAGCCTAACGAATCGCTAAGCGGTGACAAAGACAGATTTCCGCGGTCTCTATGACGAAATGTGACAAGGTTGACGAAACGAAAGCAAAAGATGAGTCATTGACCGTTACATTAAAAACACAACCCAAGCGCTCATGCCTCATCCTTTCAGCGGGCGGCTTCTTGCCGGCTCCACGGGCTTGCGGGCGGGGATGGGGGGTGCGCTGCGCTCCCGCCCTTCCTCCCCGAGGAAGCCCTGCGCCGCGACGACGGCGGAACGCCACGGGCGGTCCATCGCCATCCAGTTCTCGAAGGGCAGGCGGTCGAGGGGCAGGCCCGGCCAGGATGCGGAAAACAGGCCGGAGATCATCCAGCCGGCCAGCAGGGTGACCGCCAGTTGCTCCGAGAATCCCCCCGTCTTCAGGATGGGGAGCGCGAAGTTGCGCCGCCGCTTGATCGGCCAGAGCAGAGGCAGCCCCGCCGGGGTCAGCAGGTCGCCCGCCAGATGGGTCAGATAGCCGATCAGGAAGGGCAGGATCAGGTGCGAATAGTCCGCGTATTCGTGCAGGACCCACAGGCAGCCCACGATGGCCAGCGTGGAATGGGTGACGCCGCGATGCCCGAAGACGGCGGAAATCACGTTCGACAGGGGCCGCATCAACTGGCCGAGCGTCGATTTGGGATGGTCGATGTCCGGCGCCAGCGACCCGATCACCGCCGCCCCGAACGCCACCGCGTCGAAAGGCAGGCCGAAGCGCGCCGAGGCGTAGAACCACGCCGCCCCGCCGACGATCATGTGGGAAGAGGCCATCATGACCGGTCACCGCAGGTCGAGCGATGAGGCACAGGGCGTCAGAACGCGCGAAGGCTGTGCCTGGGTGACGGCCACTCTGTCGGATGCTCCCGGATTCCTGGTTCCTAACATTAGGACAGAAGTCGCGACCACACAATCGCGGCCTGATCAAGAGGGATTCCGAAATAACATGGCGCCTATGCGTTCACGTGCGTCCGTGATGGAGGTACGCCTTCAGCCCGCCGGGCCGCGGCTGCAGGTGGCCCCGATGGCGCGCAGGGCGTTGCGCACCCGCCCGACGCTCTCACGGTCCGGCAGGCTGTACCAGGTGATGGTCAGGGCGACCGGTGCGGCGCGGCGCAGGCCATGGACGTCGCCGGGAGCGGCCTCGACGACGCGGCCCTGGCTGCCGACGAACCAGCGCCAGCGCTGGCCCTCCCCGTCGGCCAGTGATTGCCAGACCTCACGGGAGTCCCGGTAATAGGCCCCGCCCCCGGCGTCCGCCGCGTCGGCGTAAAGGTAAAGCGGGTTCTCCGGAGACAGGGAGAGCAGCAAATGCTGAACGGACCGCGGCCCGCCGGAACGGATGACGGCGTCGGGAAGCGGCTCGTCGCCGTCCTGGCCATAGTCGAACATGGTGGAGCCGCGGTGCATCGGTCGGTTGGATCGGGCTTTGGGGGTCAGCCGGGCTGGAGGAATTCGACCTCGACGAAGACGATGTCGCTGTCGCCGTCGTTGATGACGTTGTGGCTGACACCGGCCTTGCGGAAATAGGAGCGGCCCGGCTCCAGCGGAAACTGGCAGGCGTTGCCGTCCGGATCGACGATGGTGAAGGCGCCGGCCGTCACCGGGACGATCACATAATCGTAGCCATGCACATGGGCGCCGGTCTCCGCCCCCGGCACCAGACGCCATTCGGTGACGCGGGTGCGCTCGTTCTCGACATGCTGGGTGGAAACCGCCTGCGGACGGGTGCTCATCTCCTAGTGCCCTCCTTGCTCTTCTCGTCGGGGTCTTTTCAAAAGAACAATTCGTGTACCACGAAGCCCGAGCCGCGCCCAGACCGAAGCGCATCCTGCACCTTTCCTTCGGACTCCTTTGGCGAGCGGCCCCCCTCCTTTGGGGGACGTCTACCTACGATTGAATCCGTGACCCAACGACTCCCCGCAGCTTAGCCTTGCCGGTCCGTACCGCGGAAACCGTCAGGGAGGGCGTCAGGCCGGCATGCCAGCGTTGAGGAGCCACCAGACCATGGTCGCCGGCATCGCCGCGGCCATCGCCCAGCGGCAGACGGACGTGCGGGACGTTCTGGCCGCGGTGACGCCGGGTGGGGGAAAGTCGCTGCTGCCGGTCATCATGGGAGCGGCGCTGATGCGCGCCGGGCTGATCGACCGCATCTGCTGGATCGTGCCGCGCGACAGCCTGCGCCGGCAGGCGGAGGAAGCCTTCGCCGATCCGCGCTGGCGCGAGGCGCTGGGGCATGGGATCGCGCTGCGGGCGGCGGAAAACGGGCGCGATCCCTGCCGCGGTCTGCAAGGTTACGTCACCACCTATCAGGCGGTCGCCGCGGCTCCGGACCTGCACCTTCAGGAGTTCCGCCGCCACCGCTATCTGCTGGCCGTGGACGAATTGCACCACCTGCCCGCCGTCGCCGACACCGGAACGGCGACCACGGCGGAGGACGAGACCGCCTGGAGCCGCTCCATCCTGCCACTTCTGGAAAGCGCCGCCGCCCGGTTGCTGATGAGCGGCACGCTGGAGCGGGCGGACGGACGCCCCATCCTCTGGCTGCCCTACCGCGCCCCTCTGGGGGTGCGGCGGGTGCGTGAGATCGACTTCAAGGCGCCGGGCTGGGCCATCGTCGGCTATTCGCGGCGGCAGGCGCTGGCCGAGAAGGCGATCCTGCCGGTGACCTTCGGCGCGATGGACGGCACCGCGACATGGCTGGACGCGGAGCGGACGACGCGCAGCGTCGACGCGCTGTCCCGTGCCGGGGAGAACACCCGCGACGCCCTGTTCACCGCGCTGCGCACCGGCTTCGCCCAGGCCATGCTGCGCGAGGCCTACCGCTCCTGCCGCGAGCACCGGGCGAAGCGGCGCGCGGCGGCGAACGGATCGGACGGTGCGGGGCTGGGCAAGCTGCTGGTGATCGCGCCAGACCAGGAAACCGCCCGCAACTATCTCGACACGCTGCGCGGCTGGATGCCTGGGGCTCAGGCGGCGCGGATGGCGCAGATCGCCATTTCCGAACGGCGTGACGCGCAGGAGGTGGTGGCCGCTTTCCGCCTGCGCCCGGAACCCGCCGTGCTGGTATCCGTCGCCATGGCCTATGAGGGGTTGGACGCGCCGGCCATCTCGCACGTCGCCTGCCTGACCCACATCCGCTCCCGCCCCTGGCTGGAGCAGGCCATCGCGCGGGCCACCCGCGTCGATCCCCACGCCGGCGCCTACGAGCAGCAACGGGCGGTGATTTACCACCCCTCCGACATGATGTTCGAACGGTTCCGCCAGATGGTGGAAACCCAGCAGGGCACGCGGGCTATGGTGAAGACCCGGCGCCAGCATGAACTGCCCTTCGAGCGCACGGTGGAGGCGGAGCCGGAGATCATCCCGCTGGAATCCAACGCGACCGCCCTGCGCTTCGCCGTGGTCGCTCCCGGCCCCGATTTCGGCAACCCGTCGCCGGGGCGCGATTCCGCCGACCGCCCATCGGCCGACCGCCCGATCAAGGATGGGGTGCAGGTGCCCAGCGCCGTGGAGCATCATCTGCGCCAGCGCATCGGCCAGATCGTGGCGGCCCAGGTGATCGAGGACCAGGACAACAACCTCGTCGCCGAGGGGCCGGTCAGCTACCACACCTACAACGCCGTGCTGAAGCGCTGCATGAACAAGGCGCGGTCGGAGATGACTCTGTCGGAGCTGGAGGCCGCCCTCGGTTGGCTGGAGCGCAACCGCATCTCCGACCACCTGCACCTGATCGCCGACGACCCGCAATACCGCTGGTCGAGCCGCCGCAAGGCCCGTGGGGCGGGTTCGGTCACGGCCTTTTCAAAACCATCCCGCCGGACGCCACCCCATGGTACGGTGAAGCCGGCGTCCTAAATAACGCCCGCCGACACACTTTTTTGCAGGAGCGAAGACATCGGCCTTCGTGGAGAGTGTCGGCCCGTTCGCCACCCGTGGAGGTTCCTGGTGCGTTTCGCGAGGCCGCTCAAGATTCTTCTCGTGGAGGATGACTCGCTCACCGCCATGGCGATGGCCCGCATGCTGGAGATGGCCCATTGCACGGTCACCACCGTGACGGACGGGGAGGCCGGTTTGAGCGCCCTGGCCGACGGCTCCTTCGATGCGCTGATCACCGATCTGGTGATGCCCCGGCTGGGGGGCGAGGCGATGATCCGCCAGTTGCGCCGCGACTGGCCCGACCTGCCCATCGTCGTCCTGTCGGCCTCTCCGCCCGATGACGGGATTTCCGGCCTGCAGGACGGGGAGGGCGGTCCGCTGGTGATCCTGAGGAAACCCGTCCTGGCGGGTGAGTTGCTGACGGCGATGGAGCGGGTGTTCGTGAAGACCTGACCGGGGGGCGATCAGGCCTTCCTCTTGCCGAAGCTGATCTTCGGTTCCTCGCCCTTCAGCAGGCGCTTGATGTTCGCGGAATGGCGGATGGCGACCAACACCGCGATGAACAGGCACAGACCCGCCACCAGCGGCCCACCGAAGATCCAGCCGAAGATCGGGCTGAGGCCCAGCGCGGTCAGGGCCGACAGCGACGAGATCTTGAACAGGAAGGCCATGGCGAGCCACGTCGCGCAGGCGATCACGCCGACCGGCCAGGACACCGCCAGCAGCACGCCGAGCGCCGTCGCCACGCCCTTGCCGCCCTTGAAGCCGAGCCAGACCGGGAAGCTGTGGCCCAGCATGGCGCCGCCCGCCGCGAAGACCGCGGCCTCCGGCCCCGCCCAGGCGAGGGCGAGCAGGGCGGCGATGGCGCCCTTGCCGCTGTCCAGAATCAGGGTGGTGGCGGCCAGCGGCTTGTTGCCGGTGCGCAGCACGTTGGTGGCGCCGATGTTGCCGGATCCGATCTGGCGGATGTCGCCCAGGCCGGCCAGCCGCGTCAGCACCAGCCCGAAGGGGATCGAGCCCAGCAGATAGCCCAGCAGGGCCGAGATGAGGAGAGTCACCCGGTCAGCCCTCGAACTGCCAGACGGTGCGCCCGTCCACCACGGTGCGCAGCGGACGGCCCTGGACGGGGCGATCCTCGAAGGGGCTGTTCTTCGACTTCGACTTGAAGGCCGCCACGTCCACCTTCCACGGCACCTCCAGGTCGAAGGCGATCAGGTCGGCGGGCGCCCCCTTGGCGATGCGGCCGAGCGGCAGGCCGAGGAGTTCGGCCGGCTTCACGGTCACGCAGGCCAACGCCTTCAAAAGCGGCATGGCGCCCTTGTGCACCAGCTCCAGCGTCAGCGGGAACAGTGTCTCAAGCCCGATCACGCCGCAGGCGGCCTGGGCGAAGGGCAGGCGCTTCTGGTCCTGGTCCTGCGGCGTGTGGTCGGACGCGATGGCGTCGATGGTGCCGTCGGCCAGACCTTCCACGATGGCCCGCCGGTCCATCTCGCCGCGCAGTGGCGGGGAGACCTTGGCGAAGGTGCGGTAGTCGCCGACATCCGTCTCGGTCAGGGCGAAGTAATGCGGGGCGGTGTCGCAGGTGACCTTGAGCCCGCGCGCCTTGGCGCGGCGGATCAGGTCCACCGACTCGCCGGTCGAGACGTGCGCGAAGTGCAGCCGGCCGCCGGAGAGCTCGAGCAGGCGCAGGTCGCGTTCGATCATGATGATCTCGGCTTCCCGCGGAATGCCGACGAGACCGAGGCGGGTGGCCCGCTCGCCCGAATTCATCATGCCGCCGCTGGCGAGGCTCGGCTCCTCCGGATGCTGGACGATCAGCTTGTCGAAGGTGCGGGCGTAGCTGAGCGCGCGGCGCATCGCCTTGGCGCTGGCGATCGCCTTGGTGCCGTCGGTGAAGGCCACGGCCCCGGCGCGGGACAGCAGGCCCATCTCGGTGATCTCGTTGCCCTCGGTCCCGCGCGTCGCGGCGGCGTAGGCGAAGACCTTGACCAGACGCACCTCGCGGGCGCGCCGGGCGATGAACTCCAGGCTCGCCACCTCGTCGGTCACCGGGTCGGTGTTGGGCAGCAGGACCACGGCGGTGATGCCGCCGGCCACCGCAGCGCGCGATGCACTCTTGATGGTGTCCTTTTCCTCCTCGCCGGGCTCGCCGATCAGGACACGCATGTCGACGAGGCCGGGGGCGAGGCACTGGCCCTGCAGGTCCACGACCTCGATCCCCTCTGGCACGCCGTCGGCGAACAGGGACGGGCCGAAGTCGGCGATCTTCGCGCCTTCGGTCAACAGGTCGCCCCGCTGGTCCAGGCCGCTGGCGGGGTCGAGCAGGCGGGCGTTGCGGTAGGCGACACGGGCGTTGGCGTTAGACATCGGTGCCCCGGCGGTCTCGGGTGAGAAGGTCGAGCACGGCCATGCGGACGGCCACGCCCAGCTCCACCTGATCGAGGATCATGGAGCGTTTGAGGTCGTCGGCGACCTCCGAATCGATCTCGACGCCGCGGTTCATCGGGCCGGGGTGCATCACCACCGCGTGCGGCTTCGCCACCGCCAGCTTCTCGTAGTCCAGGCCGTAGAAGTAAAAGTATTCGCGGGTCGAGGGGACGTACTGCCCGCTCATCCGCTCCGTCTGGAGGCGCAGCATCATCACCACGTCGGCGTCCTTCAGGCCGGTCGCCATGGAGTGGTGGATCTCGACGCCCAGCCGGTCGATCTGCGAGGGGATCAGCGTCGGCGGCGCCACGACGCGGACGCGGGCGCCCATGGCGTTCAGCAGATGGATGTTGGAGCGCGCGACGCGGCTGTGCAGGATGTCGCCGCAGATCGCCACGATCAGTCCGTCGAGGCTGCCCAGGCGGCGGCGGATCGCCAGCGCGTCCAGCAGCCCTTGCGTCGGGTGCTCGTGGTGGCCGTCGCCGGCGTTGATGACCGAACAGTTGACCTTGTCGGCCAGCAGCTTCACCGCCCCCGAATCGGCGTGGCGCACGACCAGCGCGTCGAGGTGCATGGCGTTCAGCGTCATCGCCGTGTCGATCAGCGTCTCGCCCTTCTTCACCGAGCTGCCGTCCGACGACATGTTGATCACGTCGGCGCCGAGCCGCTTGCCGGCCAGCTCGAAGCTGGTGCGGGTGCGGGTCGAGTTCTCGAAGAAGAGGTTGACGATCGTCCGCCCGTCGAGAAGCGACGACTTCTTCGTGGGCTGGCGGTTCTGCTCGACGTAGCCGTCGGCGAGGTCGAGGATGGTGGTGATCTCGCCTGCCGTCAGCCCCTCGATGCCAAGGAGGTGGCGGTGCGGGAAAACCGTCGTGGAATGGGGCGATCCGGTCATGGGCCGCGACTATAGGAGCGGTCCCGGACGCCCGCAAGCGCGCCCTATGACCTTTTCCTACAGGTAGGCTATGAGCCGCCCGCAGGCCAGGACGCCGACCCACAGCGCGAGCGAGGCGGCGCCCGCGAACCGGGCGCCCGGCGGTGGCCGGTCCGCAAGGCTCCACTCCGCCATCCGGCGGCCGGGGAGCCCGTGAAAGGCCAGGATGTTCAGCAAGGCCAGCCCGATCAGCGCCAGCTTCGCCAGGAAGGCCGGGTTGCCGGCCAGCGCCGTCGCCTCCGTCGTGAAGAGGAGGAGGCCGGTCGGCACCGCCAGCGCGAAGCCGGTCACCGCCACCGGCAGGAGCAGCCGCGCCAGCGCATCCGCCGGTAGCAGCGGCGCCCGGACCCCGATCAGCCGCAGGTCGAAGGCCAGGATCGCCCCGACAAGAAGGGCGAATCCGAGGATGTGCGTGATCTCGACCAGCGGATAGAGCCAGATCGACTGGCGCAGCGATTCGCCGAGCCCGGATGTCTCCAGCGCGACGAGCCAGCCGGGGCCGGTGGGGCCGAGGTCATGGTCCATGCGGGGGCGCCGTCAGCGCAGCTCGATGGTCTTGTCGGCGGCGGTGATGCGCTCCGCCCGCAGCTCCGCCGGGTCGGACTTGGCGGGGTAGCCGACCACCGTCACGGTCTGGCCGGGCTTGATCGAATCGGCGGGCAGGCCGCGCGTGCTCATCCGGCTGGGCGGAGCGAGCACGACGTGCCAGACCTTGCCGTCGGCCTGGAGGTTCAGCATCGCGTGCGGGTTGTTGAAGGCGATCTGCTGCACGGTGCCGGTCAGCGTCATCTCCTTGTCCGACTCGTAGCCGCCCCAGCCATGGTGGGCGGCGGCGGGCCAAGCCAGCGAAGCGGACAGGAGGGCGGCGAGGGCGAGTGGGCGTGCGTGCGTCATGGCGCAACCTTTCCCCGGTCAGGCGTCTGTTCAGGCGTCTGGGGTAGAGGTTGTGGCGGACTCCGCCGCGGACAAGGTCCGGCTGTGATCGGCGGTGGCTTCCTCGAACAGCCAGTCGCGGAACGCTTTGACCTTCGGACGCGCGAAGTAATGGGGCGGGGCGGCCACATAGTAGGCATAGTTGCCGGGCAGATGGACATCGAACAGCCGGACCAGCCGCCCGGCGGCGACATCGTCCGCCACCAGGACGCCGCGGGCCAGCGCCACGCCGCCGCCCTCCGCCGCGACCTGGAGGAGCAGCGCCGAATCGTCGAAGCGCGGGCCGCGGGCGTGGTCCAGTCCGGCGATCCCGGCGGCCTCACCCCAGGTGCCCCAGGTGATGAAGTAGTCGTCGTGGAGCAGCGTGTGGTGGCGCAGATCCTCCGGACAGCACAGGGGGCGGGGGCCGTTCAGAAGGGACGGGCTGCACACCGGGTAGATGTCCTCGGTCATCAGCCGCTCGCACCGCAGGCCGGGCCAGTTGCCGGCGCCGAAGCGGATGCCGATGTCGACATCCTGCTGGGTGAAATCCACGAGCTGCGGGGTGGTGTGCAGCCGCACCTCCAACTCCGGATGGCGGGCCTGGAAGCGGCCCAGCCGCATGACCAGCCACTTCGCCGCGAAGCTGGGCATGGTGGAGATGGTCAGCGCGCCGGCCCCGTCCATGCGGAACAGCCGCTCCGTCGCCTGCGACAGCGTGTCGAGCGCATCGCGCACTGGCGGCAGATAGGATTGCCCGGTCTCGGTCAGGATCAGCGAGCGGTTCATGCGGCGGAACAGCGGCATGCCCAGCCATTCCTCCAGCCCCTTGATCTGATGGCTGACGGCGGCCTGGGTGACGTGAAGTTCCTCCGCCGCCTTGGTGAAGGACAGGTGACGGGCGGCGGATTCGAAGGCGCGCAGAGCGTTCAGCGGCGGCAGGCGGCGGGCCATGGAGCGACTCCGGGAGGCTGTCTTCGGATTAGTTTTCCTAATCCAAACTATGAGAAAGCGTCGTTTGTGCGCAAGGACCGGGTGGCCCATCCTCCAGTCACGGAACACAGTCCGGAACGTCGGGCGACAGGCACCGACAACGACCGGACACAAGAGGAGACGCGGTCATGGCCCAGAGCATGAATGACGGCATGAACGGCAGCATGAACACCCGCATCGACGCGCAGGAGCGGCCCGGCCAGGGCAGCGCCATTCATGGGATCGGCGGTGCGGTGATCGCCCTGTTCGACACGGTGGCGACCTGGAACGAGCGGCGGCGCCAGCGGCGCGCGTTGGAGGCTTTGCCCGATCATCTGTTGCAGGACATCGGTCTGTCCCGCGCCGACGCGGTGACCGAGGCCGACAAGCCCTTCTGGCAGGGCTGACTCATCCCTTATCGAGGAAACGGACGGGAGCGGACCGATGAGCGACGGCGGAGTTCTGACGGGCGGGTGTCTTTGCGGCGCCGTTCGGTACGACGTGACCGAGCGGCCCATGGGGGTGGTGAACTGCCATTGCGGCCAGTGCCGGCGCTTCCACGGCCATTTCGGCGCCTACATCACCATTCCCCGTGAGACGGTGGCGGTGTCCGATGCGGAAGGCACCCTGTCCTGGTACCGCTCCTCGGCGAAGGCGCGGCGGGGCTTCTGTTCGCGCTGTGGGTCGTCGCTGTTCTGGAGCGGCGATGAGTCCGACTTGTTCGACGTTGCCGCCGGGAGCCTGGACCAGCCGACCGGCCTCGCCACGCTGCGGCACATCCATGCGGCGGACAAGGCGGACTATTACGCCATCGACGACGGGCTGGAACGCTTCCCCCAGGGGGCGCCGGAGCCGCCGTGACCGGTCGCGGCGGCCCCTTGCAGCCGTTTTAGCCGAGGAGGCCGTGGATGGTTTCGACGATGGTCTTGGAATTCGCCCTGGCGTAATCATTCAGGCCGTTGGAGATGATCATGCCAACGACCCCGCCACTGCCGTCCCTGCCGTCCGTAAGAGCGTAGGCATTGGCGGACTTTCCCGGACTCCAGCCGCCCGCACCGTCCAGCGACGCGCCAAGCGCCGAGGTCCTGATGCTGGCCAAGGCGCCTTGAGCGTTTGGTCCGCCCGTCTCCAAATCGACCAGGGAACTGCCGGCTCCGGGCTTCCTGCCGCTGTCGAACAGGATGCGGAGGTTTCCGCCCTTCTCCGCGCCATTCGGCAGGAATGTGACGTCGAACATACCGGTGCTTCCGCCACTTTTGCCGCTCCACATGCTTTCACCCGTCGTCTGCAGCATGTCGGCCACAGCCGGCGGCATCTTCGGTTCGATCAGCCCATTCTTTTCCGCCAAGTTCTTGATGGCGGTCAGCGCGGCTCCGCCCGCCGCCCAGCCGTTCCGGTCCGCGTCCAGACCGAAGGTCTGGTTGACGAGATCACGCACCTTGCCCGTATAGTCCGCGTGATTCTTCCGCCATTCGGCATGGGCCGCCATCGCTTCGGGTGTGAAACGGTCCGCGTTCGCGTCCAGCCCTGATACCGTCTTTGCCGCGGCCGCGGCTTGCGCCAGTGATTCGGCGGTCACGGATAGCTTGGTCGCGCTGCTCATCCTGAATTGTGCCTCGGCCGACAGAGTGATCGTGTCCATGGGTCCGGAGGCGGGTGCTTCCGCCGGCGTGAAGACCGCGGCAACCGGGGTGTTCCCTGCGGCTTTCCCCAGGACCACCGACGACTGTGTTTGGCTGTGGGCCGCTGCGAGGGTGATGTCCATGGCTGTGCAGGTCCCCTCAAAGAACTATCCAGGGTAGTCTTTGTGGAGAGTGCCTAACGAACCATGAATGGCGGCGGGCAATCATCCCGCCAAGGCGACAACCAGCGGCAGCGTGGCGGCGGAGGCGAGAGTCTGAACGGTGATGATGCTGGCCACGAGCGCGTGGTCGCCGCCCATCTGCCGCGCCAGGACATAGGAACTGGCCGAACAGGGCAGGGCGTTGAACAGCACGGCGACGGTCAGCGGCAGCCCATCCACCCCCAGCCACAGCCCGGCGAGCGCCGTCGTGGCGGGGACTACAAGCAGTTTCAGGACGCTGGACAGCGCCACGCCGAGCCCGGCGCCGCGCGCCGCGGCGAGGTCCAGCCCGGCACCGACCGACAGCAGCCCCATGGGCAGGGCGGCCCGCGCCAGAATGCCCACCACGTCACTGACCACCGGAATGCGGCCGATCCCACTCAGGTTCAGGGCGGCGCCGATGGCGACGGCGATGATGATCGGGTTGCGGAGGATGCCGAAGACGACCGCGCCAACGCCGTTGCTTTGCGGCGCTCCGTCCGCCACGCGCCCATAGCGCACCATCGCCGTGACGCAGAGCAGATTGACCAGCGGCACCACCACGGCGATGCCCACCGCCGTCAGTGTCAGCCCGGCGGACCCGTAGAGCGCGCTGGCCCCCGCCAGCCCCACATAGGTGTTGGGCCGGATCGCCCCCTGGAAGACCGAGGTGAAGGCCGGACCGTCCAGCCCGATCGGGCGACGGACGGCGAGCGCCAGGGCGGCCCCGGCGAAAATCCCCACCGCCATCGTCCCGCCCATGGATCCCATGGACAGCGCGCGCAGGTCGGTGCGCGTCAGCTCGTCCACGATCAGGCACGGAAAGAACAGCAGATAGGTCAGCCGGTCGAGCGACGGCCAAGCGGAGTCGGGAATCACGGCGCGGCGGCGCAGCCCCTGGCCGAACAGGATCAGCAGGAAGATCGGGGCCAGCGCCCCGGCGATGGGCAGCATGGAGCCGTCAGGCGTCCCCGTCGCCGCCAATGTCGTTGTCGTACTCGTCGCGCTCCCGCTGCTCCCGCTCCATGCGGCGGATGTGGGCCAGCGCGTCCAGCGCGCCTTGCAGGATGTAGGCGGCGGCCATCTTGTCCACCACCTCGTCCCGGCGCTTGCGGGTCATGTCGGCCTCGCCGATCATGAAACGCTCGACCGCGGAGGTCGACAGCCGCTCGTCCCAGAAGGCGATTTCGGCGTCCCAGCCCAGCAGGTCGGACCGCTCCATAAGGTTCTTGGCGAAGGCGCGGGTGGATTCGGCGCGCGGCCCCTCCGACCCGTCCATGTTCAGCGGCAGGCCGATCACCAGCCCCCCGATCCCGTAATCGCGCAGCGTCCGCGACAGCTCGCGGGCGTCCTGGGTGAACTTCGTCCGCTTCAGCGTTCCGATCGGCGAGGCGACGACGAAGTTCGGGTCGGACACGGCCATGCCGACGGTCTTGGTGCCGACGTCGAGGCCGAGCAGGCGCTGGCCCCGGCCCAGGCGGGCGGCCAGTTCGGGAAGCGTGTGGATCATGCCGCGAACCATAGAAGCCACAAGCCGGAACGGCAAGTCCGGCGAAGATGTTGGGCGATGCGACGGCGCAGCGAAGCCGCTTGAGTTGTTTTTCGGCGTACTTATTCTATCACGCATGAATTCCGGAGTTCGTCCATGTCCACAGCCGCACCGGATCCACCCCCCGCCACCGCGTACAGCCACCGCCCCCTGTCCGATGCCGACATTCCCGACATCTGCCGGTTCGCCCGTGATCGGGAGGAGCTGTATTTTCTCTTTCCTCGCGCCACGTGGCCTCTGACACCGCAACAGCTGCGCGATTCCCTGGCCTTGCGCCGCGATCCCACGGTGGTGCTGCGCGGCGGCGAGGTGGTCGGCTACGCCAACTTCGCCACCTTCGAGGAGGGACGCAGCGCCAGCCTGGGCAACGTCAGCGTGGCACCCTGGGCGCGACGAACGGGCGTGGCGAAGCGCTTGGTGCGGACCATGATGGACCGTGCCTTCGACCATCACGGCTTGCCCGAGCTTGTGCTGCGCTGCTTCAACACCAACACGCCGGGGCTTCTTCTCTACGCCGCGCTGGGATTCGTCCCGATCGCCGTCGAGGAGCGGACGGCGCCCTGGGGAAACCGGCTTGCTCTCTTCACCCTGCACATCGACCGGGCGGGCTGGAACGCGGGCCGTGGCGAGGGGTGACACGGCCCCTCTTTCATCGCCGGGCGTCGTCGCAAGGTCAGGCGCTGCGGATGCGCTGAACGAACTCGTCCACCGACCGGCGCATCGCCTGGGCGTGGTCGCCCAGGCTGTTGGCGGCCTCCAGCACGTCGGCCGCCGCCTGCCCGGCCTCGCGGGAGGCGTCGTTCACCTGCAGGATGCTGCGCGAGGCGTTGGCGGTGCCCTCGGCGGCCTGCTGGACGTTGCGCGAGATCGCCCCGGTCGCCGCGGACTGGCGTTCCACGGACAGGGCGATGGCCCCGGCGATGTCGTTCACCTGCCGCACCGTGTCGGCGATGTCGCGGATCGCCGACACGGCGTCGTGGGTTTCCTCCTGGATCGCCTGGATCTGAGCCGCGATCTCCTCGGTGGCGCGGGCGGTCTGGTTGGCGAGGCCCTTCACCTCGTTGGCGACGACGGCGAAGCCCTTGCCGGCCTCACCGGCGCGGGCGGCCTCGATCGTGGCGTTCAGCGCCAGCAGGTTGGTCTGCGACGCGATCTGCTGGATGAGCTGAACCACGCTGCCGATGCGCTCCGCCGTGCCGGACAGGCTTTCCACCGTGGCGTTGGTGCGTTGCGTTTCCTCAAGCGCGGCCCGGCTGGTGCGCGCGGCGCTGTCGACCTGTTGGGCGATCTCGGCGATGGAGCCGCTCAACTCCTCGGTGGCGGAGGCGACGGTCTGGACATTGCCCGACGCCTGTTCGGTCACCGTGGCGACGGACGACGCCTGGGCCGTCGTCCGTTCGGCGATGGCCGTCATGCTGCGCGCGCTGCCTTGGAGCTGGCCCGCCGCCGCGGCGACGGCGCTGACCATGTCCCGAACGCCGGTCTGGAAGGAATCGGCCAGCTCGTTCATCAGTCGCCGCTTCTCAGCCGCGGCCCGCTGGTCGGCCTGCCGGGCCTCCTCCTCCATGGCGCGGTTGCGCTGGAGGCTGTCCTTGAAGACCAGCATGGCGCCAGCCATGGCGCCGATCTCGTCGCACCGGTTCTGCGCGGGAATGGCGATGGAGAGATCCCCGTCGGCGAGCCGGCGCATGGCCTCGGTCATGGCGCGCACCGGTCCGGCCACCGAGCGGGTGGTGAGCAGCGCGGTCAGCAGCAGGATCGCTGTCATCGCCAGCGAGATCGACACTCCGATCATGCCGTAGCGTTCGGCGGTGTCGTCATACTCCTTGTCCGCTTCCCTGGCCTCGCGGGCGGTGGAGTCCTTGATCTTCTCGTAAAGCTCGGACATGGCGGCCAGCTCGCGGTCGATGCGGTCGTCCATGGCGCGGGTCCGCGCGTCGGCGGGGCCGCTGCGCAGGATGGGCAGCATCTCCTTCTCGAAGATGTCCACGGCGGCCGTGAAATGTCGTTCCGCCTTCTCCGCCCAAGCGCGCTCGTCCGGCGTGTCCATCACCGCGGCGGTCTTGCGGATGTAGAGTTCGGCGTTCTGGCGGACGGTCTTCCATTGCTCGCCGTGTCGTGGGCCATAGCCGTTGATCTGCGCGTCGGCCACGATCTTGTAGAGGCGTCCGTCATAGCCGGCGAGTTCGGTCAGCGTCGTGGCGTCGGCGACCCGCCGCATCCCCTCCTGCTGAAGGTCGCTCAGCCGCGTCATGGCAATGTTGTTGAACAGGGCGACGGCGGTGAAACCCGCCACGCCGATGCCGAAGCCAAGGAAAAGGCGTTTCGCCAGCGTCAGTGATGCGGTCATTGGGAGCCTGCCGGATTGGGTGCGGTGAGATGGCTTCGGCGCGAATTCGATTCGTATGTTGGACAATCTAACAGTGAACCCGCCCCCGCACCATGCGGTGGCGATTGCGGAAACCTTTTGCCGCGCCTCCGTCTCCCAGAGCCATCCTGCCGCCGGTGCGGAGGGGCGCGCCGGTGGAAGGGATATCCCTGAATCATTGCGGTAATAGAATTCGGGTGATAGCTTCCAAGCCGTTTTTCCAGACGTTTCGGAAGAGAGTGGAAGGCATGTCGCTCGACAAGGCCACCGTGGCCAAGATCGCGCATCTGGCCCGCATCAAGGTGCCGGACGATGAACTGGATCACCTGGCGGGTGAGCTGAGCCAAATCCTGACCTTCGTCGAACAATTGGGCGAGGTCGACACGCAGGACGTGCCGCCGATGACCAGCGTGGCCGCGCAGACGCTGCGCCGCCGCAAGGACGAGGTGACCGACGGCGGTTACCGCGACGCCGTCCTCTCCAACGGCCCGGAGACGGCCGAAGGCTTCTACGTCGTTCCGAAGGTGGTCGAGTGATGACCGGTCTTACGCATCTGACTATGGCGGCGGCCCTCGACGGCCTCGCCAAGAAGGAATTCACCGCGGTCGAGCTGACCGAGGCCCACGTCAAGGCGGTGGAGACGATCCGCCCCCTGAACGCCTTCATCACCGAGACGCCGGAACAGGCGCTGACGATGGCCAAGGCCTCCGACGCCCGCCGCGCCAAGGGCGAAGCGGGGCCGATGGAGGGTCTGCCCATCGCGGTGAAGGACCTGTTCTGCACCAAGGGCGTGCCGACCACCGCGGCCAGCCACATCCTCGACGGCTTCAAGCCGGAGTATGAGTCCACCGTCACCAGCAACCTGTGGCGCGACGGCGCCGTCATGCTGGGCAAGGTGAACCTGGACGAGTTCGCCATGGGCTCGGCCAACATCACCTCCCACCACGGCAACGTGATCAGCCCGTGGAGCCCGGGCGAGGTCGGCAACTGGTCGCGCCAGCTCGTTCCCGGCGGCTCGTCGGGCGGTTCCGCCGCGGCGGTGGCCGCGCGCGCCGCGCTGGGCGCCACCGGCACCGACACCGGCGGCTCGATCCGCCAGCCCGCCGCCTTCACCGGCATCGTCGGCATCAAGCCGACCTACGGCCGCTGCTCGCGCTGGGGCGTGGTCGCCTTCGCCTCCTCGCTGGACCAGGCCGGCCCGATGACCCGCACGGTCGAGGACGCGGCGATCATGCTGCGCTCGATGTGCGGCTTCGATCCCAAGGACTCGACCTCGGTCGACATGGCGGTGCCGGATTTCCGCGCCGCGCTGACCGGCGACATCCGCGGCCTGAAGGTCGGCATTCCGAAGGAATACCGGGTGGAGGGCATGCCCGCCGAGATCGCCGCGATCTGGGACCAGGGCATCGAGTGGCTGAAGCAGGCCGGCGCCGAGCCGGTGGAGATCAGCCTGCCGCACACCAAGTACGCGCTGGCCACCTACTACATCGTCGCTCCGGCCGAGGCGTCGTCGAACCTCGCGCGCTACGACGGGCTGCGCTACGGCCTGCGGGTCGAGGGCGCCAGCCTGAAGGACATGTACGAGAACACCCGCGGCGCCGGCTTCGGCAAGGAGGTCCGCCGCCGCATCCTGATCGGCACCTATGTGCTGTCGGCGGGCTATTACGACGCCTACTACAACAAGGCCCGTCAGGTGCGCACGCGCATCAAGTGGGACTTCGACGAGGCGTTCAAGCAGTGCGACGTCATCCTGACGCCGACCGCGCCGAGCACCGCCTTCGCCATCGGCGAGAAGATGGACGATCCGATCCAGATGTACCTGAACGACGTGTTCACGGTCCCGGCCTCGCTGGCCGGCCTGCCGGGCATGTCGGTTCCGGCGGGCGTCGGGTCGGACGGGCTGCCGCTGGGGCTCCAGCTCCTGGGCCGGCCCTTCGATGAGGAGACCATCCTGCGCGTCGGTCAGGTCATCGAAAAGGCCGCCGCCGTCACCGCCACCCCGCCGTTCATGGCCTGAGCCGGACGAGAGAAGAGACCGATGTCGTACATTCAGGGCGAAACGGGCGATTGGGAAATCGTGATCGGGCTGGAGGTCCACGCCCAGGTCATCTCGAACGCCAAGCTGTTCTCCGGCGCCGCCACCGCCTTCGGCGCGGAGCCGAACAGTCAGGTCAGCTTTGTCGACGCAGCCTTTCCCGGCATGCTGCCCGTCATCAACGAGCGTTGCATCGAGCAGGCGGTGCGCACCGGCCTGGGGCTGAAGGCGCAGATCAACCTGCACTCGGTGTTCGACCGCAAGAACTACTTCTACGCCGACCTGCCGCAGGGCTATCAGATCAGCCAGTATCTGCAGCCCATCGTCGGCAAGGGCGAGATCGTGCTGGATCTGCCGGACGGCTCCTCCCGCACGGTCGGCGTGACGCGCCTGCACCTGGAGCAGGACGCCGGCAAGTCGCTGCACGACCAGCACCCCGCCAAGACCTACATCGACCTGAACCGGTCGGGCGTGGCGCTGATGGAGATCGTGTCGGAGCCGGACATGCGCACCGCGGAGGAGGCCGGCGCCTATGTGCGCAAGCTGCGCTCCATCCTGCGCTACCTCGGCACCTGCGACGGCAACATGGAGGAAGGCTCCATGCGCTGTGACGTCAACGTGTCGGTGCGCAAGCCGGGCGCGCCCTTCGGCACGCGCTGCGAGATCAAGAACGTCAACTCGATCCGCTTCGTCATGCAGGCGATCGAGTACGAGGCGCGCCGCCAGATCGAGATCATCGAGGAGGGCGGCAAGATCGACCAGGAGACGCGGCTGTGGGACACGACCAAGTTCGTGACCCGCTCCATGCGCTCCAAGGAAGAGGCACACGACTACCGCTACTTCCCCGATCCGGACCTGCTGCCGCTGGAACTGGATCCGGACTGGGTCGAGGACATCAAGCGCACCCTGCCGGAACTGCCGGATGACAAGAAGGCCCGCTTCATCAGCGAGTACAAGCTGTCTCCCTATGACGCCAACGTGCTGGTGTCGGAAAAGGCCCGCGCCGACTTCTACGAGGCCGTGGCCAAGGGGCGCGACCCGAAGCTGGCCGCCAACTGGGTCACCGGCGAGCTGTTCGGCTATCTGAACAAGGCCGGCAAGGAGATCGAGGAGAGCCCCGTCTCGGCGGAAAACCTCGGTGGCCTGATCGACCTGATCGCCGACAACACCATCTCCGGCCGAATTGCCAAGGAGGTGTTCGAGGCGATGTTCGAAACCGGCGAGAAGCCGGCCGACATCGTCGAGAAGAAGGGCCTGCGCCAAGTCACCGACACCGGCGCCATCGAGTCGTCCATCGACGCCGTGCTGGCCGCCAACGCCGACAAGGTGGCGGAGTTCCGGTCGGGCAAGGACAAGCTGTTCGGCTTCTTCGTCGGTCAGGTCATGAAGGCGACCCAGGGCAAGGCCAACCCGGCCCTGGTCAACGAAATCCTGATGACCAAGCTGAAGGGCTGATTGGGAAGCGGTTGTGACGCCGTGCCGTGGCATGGTGCGGCGTCATAACCGTTGATTTTGTTCTCCCGTCGGTTTCAAGTGGGGCCGGCGGGAGGCCCAATGATTGCAGATTCGCTGACGGTGGCGCTGTTCGCGCTGTTCGCCGGTCTCCTGGCCGGATTTCTTGCCGGCTTGCTGGCGGCGCGTCGCGTTGGGCGAAGACCCTTGGCGGAGAACATGGCTCCCCCCTCCGTCATGACGGAAGAGCGGTTGCGGGCCATCTTGGACACCGCCCCCATCGGCGTCCTCATCAACACGCGCGACGGCGACAACCTCTACCACAGCCCCAGTGCCGCGACCTGTTTCAAGGTCAGCGGCGAGCAGCTCCAGCGCGACGGTATGTGGCCGCTCTACCATGACCCGCGGGACCGCCAGGCCGCCATCGATCGGCTCTACGCTGATGGCCTTTTTGATGGACAGGAGGTGCTGCTGCGCCGCGGCGATGGCGAAACCTACATGGGCTCGCTGAGTTCGACTGTTATCGACTTCGAAGGGCAACGCTGCCACATCAGCTGGTTCTACGATCTGACGGAACAGAAGAAGGCCGACGCGGTTCGCCGCGATCTGGCCGACCGCCTGGAAATGGCGCTGGACGCCACCGGCGCCGCGGTGTGGGACACCGATATTCCGCGGGGAACCTGCTGGTGGTCCGACAGCTTTCCGCGCATGCTGGGCTACGCCGAGCCACCGGAGATGCCGGCCCATTTCTGGGACGTGCGTTTGCATCCCGACGACCGGCAGCGCGTGCTGACCACCATCGATGCCCATCTGCGTGGCGAGACCGCGGCCTACGCCTACGATTACCGGCTGCGCCGCGCCGATGGCGACTGGATGTGGATCGCAGCGCAGGGGCGGGCGATCCGCGACGACGCAGGGCAGGCGGTGCGCTATGTCGGCATCATGACCGACATCACCGAGCGCCGCCGCCAGGAGGAGGAGGTCCGCGCCGGCAAGGAGCGGCTGCTCCGGATCCTGGAGGCCAGCCCTATTGCCGTGAACATCACACGCCGCGACGGCCTGCTGGTGTTCTGCAACACCCAGTCGGAGATCATTCTGGGCCGGTCGCGCGACGACCTGCTGCCGATGCCCGCCGAACGGCTGTACGCCGATCCGGCGGACCGTCAGGCTCTGATCGACCGCTTCGAACGGGAAGGCCCCTTCCGCGACGCCGAGGTACGCTTCCGCAAGCCCGACGGAACGATCATCTGGGTGTTGTCGAGTTGGGGTGAGATCGAGATGGACGGGGAGCCGGCGCTTCTGACCTGGCTCTACGACATCAACGACCGCAAGGCGGCGGAGGCCGCTATGGTGGCCGCCCGCGACGAGGCGGAGCGCGCTCTTGCCGACCTGCGCGCCGCCCAGGAGAGCCTGATCCAGGCGGAGGCCATGGCCTCGCTGGGCCAACTGGTCGCCGGGGTCGCGCATGAGATCAACACACCCATCGGCATCGGCCTCACCGCCGCCAGCCACATCGCCGAACAGGCCCGCGACCTGCGCGTCCGTTTCGATTCGGGCGCGCTGAAGAAAACCAACCTGGCCGAGTATCTGGATGCGGTGACGGAGGCCGCCCGCCTGCTGGTGTCGAACATGAACCGGGCGGCGGCGCTGGTGCAGAGCTTCAAACAGGTGGCGGTGGACCAGACCTCCGGCGAGCGGCGAACCTTCGATCTGCGGACCTACATCGACGAGGTGCTGTTCTCCCTGCGGCCCCGCCTGAAGCGCACGCTGGTGACGGTCGACGTGGACTGCCCGGAGGGGCTGGAAATGGACAGCTTCCCCGGCGCGCTGAGTCAAGTGCTGACCAACCTCGTGATCAATGCGCTGATCCATGCTTATGGCGAGGAGCAGCGGGGGACCATCCGGATCGCCGCCCACCCGGACGGTGGTGATCACGTCGTCATCGACTTTTCCGACGACGGGTCCGGCATTCCAGAAGACCATCTGTCCAAGGTTTTCGAGCCATTCTTCACGACCAAGCGTGGCGAGGGCGGTTCGGGTCTCGGGCTGCACATCGTGCAAAGCACCGTGACGGGGGTGCTGGGTGGTACGCTGGCGGTGCGCTCGGTGAGCGGGCAGGGCACGGGCTTCACCCTGCGATTGCCCCGTCGCATCACGCAGGAGGCCGTCGCGCCAACGGCGCTGCCGTCTCTTCCGGGATCGGTGTCGGGGCCAGTGGTGCCGGTCTGATGAACGCCGGGAGATTGCGTCAGGCGTGCAAATCCTGGGGCTGCAGATGCTTGGGCCGGCGGCCGCGCCGCTTGGGTGCCGCGAATGCGGCTGTGGCCCCATCCTCGCCGCGAACTTCGGCTTTCAGTTCCTGAACGCAACGCAGCAGCAGTTCCTTCTCCCGAAGGTCTTCGCGGTCGGTGATCTCCAGGCAGCTCAGCTTGATCTCGACCAGATCGATCAGCGTTTCGGCGCAGCGGCGTGACAAGCTCATGGCGTCCCCCTGACCAAGAATTGCTATCGCGTTCTGGTGGTAAACTACCTCTGATTTTCTAAAAAGTACATAAAATTTTATACAGATTTTGTTCTTTCTCGTTTTGATCACATTTTTGGTGAGTAAGCGTTGACAGGCCCCATCCGGATCGTTAGAACGCACCCACGCCAGCGGCGCCACAGAGCGCCGACCCGGTAGGAGGGGTGGCCGAGAGGCTGAAGGCGGCGGTTTGCTAAACCGTTATAGGGGCTCAAACCCCTATCGTGGGTTCGAATCCCATCCCCTCCGCCATTCCTTTCAAATCAAATACCTGGCTGGCTGTTTTGGCGGTTTCCTGGGGCTGCAACCCAGGAGAAGCCGTTATCAGGCTGCGGAAAAAGGCTATGCCCGGCCTGCCGGTCGTGATTCTCTCCGGTTGAAGAGAATGCGGCCGGTGAGGGG
>NZ_JAUQTX010000069.1:0-27048 GCF_059803775.1 Azospirillum sp. UFLA03-27
CGAGATCTACACTCGCGTATAATCGTCGGCAGCGTCAGATGTGTATAAGAGACAGCCCCACCCCCGCGGAGGCGGCGACCACCGTTTCGCCCATCGGCACCAGAACCCGGAAGGCCGAGCCCTTGCCCACCGCGGAACGCACCTCCACCGGATGATCGAGCAGCCGCGACAGGCGCCGCACGATGGCGAGGCCGAGGCCGAGCCCCTGGTTGCGGTCCCGCTCCGGGTTGCCGACCTGATGGAACTCCTCGAAGATCCGCTCCAGATGGTCGTCGGGAATGCCCATTCCGGTGTCCTGGACGACGATCGACAGGAACCGACCGTCCGGCCGGCACTGCACCCGCACGAGCCCGCTGTCGGTGTAGCGGATGGCGTTCTCGACCAGATTGCGCAGCAGCCGGCCCAGCAGCGTGCGGTCGCTGCGCACCCGCCCGGCGGCGACCTCCACCTGCCAGCCGATGCCCTTGCCTGCGGCGACCGGCGCGTAGGCGGCGCGGATCGGGTCCAGCACCTCCGCCACGTCGAAATCCTCGAACACCGGCGTCACCACCCCGGCGTCGAGGCGCGACACGTCGAGCAGGCTATCCAGCAGCCCCTTCAACGCGTCCAGCCCTTGCTCCAGATGGGTCAGGATCTTGCTGCCCGCGGGGGACCCGACATGGGCCGACAGGGCGGCGGCGAAGAAGAACAGCGATTGGAGCGGTTGGCGCAGATCGTGGCTGGCCGCGGCCAGGAACTTCGACTTGGCGAGGTTGGCGCGCTCCGCCTCGTCGCGGGCGGAACGCAGCTCGGCCTCCATCGCCTTGCGCTCGGTGATGTCCTCGGCGACGGTGATGCGGTAGGCCGGCTCCGTGCCGGTGATCCGGGCGAGCGACGAGGTCACCCGCACCCACACCGCCCCGCCGTCCTTCCGGCGGTAGCGCTTCTCCAGGGCGTAGCTGACCAGTTCGCCGGACAGCAGCCGCTCGATCAGCCGATCCTCCGTCGGCAGGTCCGCCGGGTCGGTGATATCGCGGTAGGTCCGCCGCAGCAACTCCTCGCGCGGGTAGCCGACGATGTCGCAGATCTTGGCGTTGACATCGAGGATGCGGCCATCCAACCCCACCCGCTCGATGCCCACCGCGGCCAGTTCGAAGACCGACCGGAAGCGTTCGTCGCTCTGCCGGCGCGCCGTCTCGGCCCGGCGCAGGTCGGTGACCTCCATCACGACGGCACCGACCGCCGCGACCTCGATCCCCTCATGCACGGGGAACAGGGCGATCAGCCAATGGCGCGTCACGCCCGGTTCCTTGGGCGTCTCCCCCATCACTTCCCGGTAAGGGATCGGCTCGCCGGTGTCGAAGACCCGGTCGATCAGCGGCTCGACGCTGGCCCCGATGACGGGAAGAAGGTCCGCCAGCGTGCGGCCCATATGGGCCTCCGCCAGGATGCCGTTGCTAACGGCCAACTGCTCGTTGATGCGGATGTAGCGGCGCTCGCGGTCGAAGAAGGCGAAGCCGACCGGCGCGTTCTGCAGCAGGCCGTTCAGCTGGGCGAGCAGCGCGCTTTTCTCCCGGTTGGCGGAGGTCAGCGCCGCTTCCCCCCACTTGCGGGCGGTGGTGTCCTGGAAGAAGACAGCCAGCCCGTCGGGCGACGGGAAGGCCCGCACGGCGAACCAGGATTCGAAGGCCGTGCAATACTCCTCGAACTCGACGGGCGTCTGATCCCGCATGGCGCGGCGGTAGTTCTCGCCGAACGCGCTGGCGGCGACCTCCGGGAAGATGTCCCACAAATCCTGGCCGATCAGGTCGCGTCCCCCCGAGATCAACGTCCGGGCGCGCTCGTTGATGAAGGTGATGCGCCAGTTGCGATCCACCTCGAACACGCCGTCGGTGGTGCTGCCCAGAACGGCGGCCATCTTGTGGACCCGCGCGTTGGCCTGCTCCCGGATTTGCTGCTGGCGCGCCAGTTCCTCGGCCATGCCGTCGAAGGCGCGGGCCAGCGTGCCGAGTTCGGACGACTGCTTCGCCACACCGCTGCGCGCCGTCAGGTCGCCGGCCTTCCAGCGCTCCGCCGTCGCGACCAGGGCTGCCACCGGCCGCCGCAGGAACCGGCTGGCACCCCACCAGACGGCGAGCAGCGTCAGCAGCAGCACGGTGGCGATGCCCGTCATCGCCTGAACCATCGCGCCGCGGATCGGTCCCAGCGCCTCGCCCTTGTCGAGGCAGACCACGACGCCGACGCCATCCAGGCTCCGGCCGGTCGGCTGATAGGCGACGATGCGCGGCCGGCCGGCCGGCCCAGTCACCTCGGCGACGCCGGGGGCCTCGCGGGAGAGCAGCGCGATAACGGATGGGGACAGCGTGCCATTCGCATCCGTCTGGTTCGGCCCCGTCTGGCTGGGCAGGGGCGGCACTTGGGCAACCACCCGGTCGCGGCGATCCACCAGCGTGATCCGCGCGCTGTCGGACAGCGGCCGCTTGGACAGAAAATCGGCGATCCAGGAGATGTCGGTCATCGCCGTCACAACGCCAGCGGCCCGGCCCTCCGCGTCTTTGAAGGCCAGCGCGACGGGCATGGCGGAGCGCCCATCCGTCCGGCGGAAGACATGCTCGCCCAGCGTCATCCGGCCGCTGTCCAGCGCATCGCGGAAATAGTCGCGGTCGGCGATGGAAATCCCCAGCGAGGTGCGGTCGGTCGAGCAGCGCACCACCCCGTCCAGCCCGGCGATCACGATGCCGAGATGACCGGGATACGACGCGCGCAGATCGTCCATCAGCGCCTGACAGGCCGGAGAACCGGGCGCGCGCGCCGGGTCAGCCTTCACCAGCGTGCTCAGCACCTGCCGCAGCCCTTCGATCATGCGGTGCTGTTCCGCCTCGAACAGCGCGGCGAGGTGCAGGGCGTCCCGCCCCACCTCGGCCTCCCGCGCGGCGCGCAGGGCCAACTCGTTCTTCACCTCGATGACGGCCGCCGGGATCATCGCCACGAAGACGAGCAGCAACAGACGGTGAAGAAGGCTCATGCAGGACGGCTTTCGGTAAATGATGCCGTAAGACCGTGCGGGATGCGGGATGCTCCCGTCAACGGGCGCTGGTGGGGGTACGGGTGGCCTTCCACACGCCGGAGCGTTCGGCCCCGGCGGCGATGCGGCGGTCGGCGATCTCCGACTCCTCCACCTCAGCGATCCCGGCGTGCTTCAGGGCGCGCAGAAGGACGCTGCGGACGGTCGTTCCCTCCTCCTCCGCGCGGCGGCGGACGGCGCGCTTGACGCTCTGCGGCACCATGGCGGCCAGTTGCACGTCGGGTTCACGCGCCGCGGACGGAGCCTGGTCGGCCTCGTCCGGCATGGCATTGGGCGAAATGGCATGGGCGGGTCGGAAAGGGTGGTTGCGCATCGGTCCTGCCGTACATGGTTCGAACGTACGAAACCCTCTCTGCTTATAGTTAATTTCTTGTTAACCATGATTCCGCCAGCGCTGTCCGGAGGGAGATGATACACCGGAATAGCGGTTGACCTGTACAATCCTGCACCGAACAGTGGCCGGCTGGGCCTCCCGGCGCCGCAGCGCCGGATCACCGCCCCTTTTGTACGGCCAGAGCAGAGGAGCGCCGACGTTGTCAGCACGCCCTTCGAAACGCCGCATCGCCATCATCGGGGCCGGCTTCACCGGCAGCGTCCTCGCCGCGCATCTGATGCGTCGCGCCGATGAGCCGACCAGCCTGCACCTGATCGAACGCACGCCCAGCGTCGGCGCCGGCCTCGCCTACTCCACGCCCAACGCTGCGCATCTGCTGAACGTGCGCGCCTACAACATGAGCGCCTATCCGGATGACCCGCGGCACTTCCTCCGCTGGCTGTGGGCGCAGGATGACGGGGCCGGGGCGGCGCCGCCCAGCGGCCACGCCTTCGTCTCACGCGCCCGCTATGGCGCCTACATCCAGGACGTCCTACGGGAGGCCGTGGCTATGGCCCCGCCCCACGTCTCGCTCACCGTGTCGCAGGCGGAGGCGGTGGACATCGCGTCGGACGCGCGGGGCACCCGGCTGCGGCTGGGCAACGGGACCAGCCTGTCGGTGGACACGGCGGTTCTCTGCGTCGGCAATTTCGCTCCCTCGCCGCCGCCGGTCCCGGCGCCGGAGGTCTACGCCTCCAGCCGCTACGTGGCCTCGCCCTGGGACTGGCCGGCGCTGGGCACGATCGCTTCCGACGCACCCGTTCTGATCCTGGGGACCGGACTGACCATGGTGGACACCGTGCTGTCGCTGGAGGACCAGGGGCACCGCGGCCCGATCGTCGCCCTGTCGCGCCGCGGCCTGCTGCCCCAGACGCACGAGGAGACGCGGCCCTTCAAGAGTTTCATCCACCCGCAGGTGATGCCGCACACCGTGCTGGACGTGCTGATTGCCCTGAAGGCCGACGTCCGCCGCGCGCGGGAGACCGGGTTCGACTGGCGGTCGGCCTTCGACGCGCTGCGGCCCTACCATCACCTGATCTGGAGCCACCTGCCGACCGAGGAGCGGCGGCGCTTCCTGCGCCATGTCCGCCCCTATTGGGAGGTCCATCGCCACCGCATCGCGCCCGAGGTGGCGGCCCGCATCGCCGCCCTCTGCGCCAACGGGCGGCTGACCATCCGCGCCGGCCGCCTTCAGACGCTGAGCCTCGTTCCGAACGGGGTGGAGGCGACCGTCCGCGCCCGCGGGGCAGAGGGAACCGTGTGGACCCGGACGGTGGGGGCCATCGTCAACGCCACCGGCACCGAGTGCGACTTCAACCGGATCGCCCATCCGCTGGTCAAAGCGCTGCTGACGCGCGGTCTGGCGCGGCCCGATCCGCTGCGGCTGGGGCTGGACGTCACCATGGACGGCGCCCTGATCGGCGAAGATGGGCAGGCGTCGGACCGGCTGTTCGCGCTCGGCCCGGTCAGCCGGCCGCCCTTCTGGGAGATGACCGCGGTGCCCGAACTGCGCAGCCAATGCGCCCAGGCCGCCCAGCACATCACCCAGTTGCGGCGATCCGCCTATCCACTGGCGGAGCCGGCGTTTCTCGGCGCGCGGGCGGTGCCCTGACCGGATGGGAGCCCCCCGCTCACCAGGGGGTGCCATCGCGATGCGTGAAGAGATCCGTCACGCTGTCGTAGCGCAGGTCCTCGTCCGGGTAATGCGCTTCGTCCCCCGCGCTGCGGTCGCCGACCTCCAGGTAAGTCGCCGGCTCGTCGGAGCGGTTGACGAGCTGGTGCCCGTTGGGCTTTCCGGCCGGGAAGCCGGCGCACATGCCGGGACGCAGGACCGTCTCTCCGGCGTCGGTGACCAGGGTCAGTTCGCCGTCCAGCACATAGACGAACTCGTCCTGGCGGGTGTGCCAGTGCCGCAGGGCGGAGGCGGCGCCCGGCTCCAGCCGGGTCAGGTTCACGCCGAAGTTGGTGATCCCCAGCGGGTTGCCCAGCCGCTTGCGCAGGCGCCCGGCAACTGCCGCGCGGAACGGCTCCGGATAGTCGGTGGCGCCGAGCTTCGCCCCGACTGCGGCGGGGTCGAGGACTGGGGCAGTGGGCGGTGCGTTGGGCGGCGCGTTGGGCGGGGCTTCGTCTGACAAAGGTGGGTCTCCCTTCACCGGGGAACGATACCGATCTCTGGATTCGGTCGGAGATCGTCACTGTAGGCCATCGGGCACGGACCGACCATCCGGCCTGTTAAGCCACCGGCCGGGCACCTCAGCGGGGCAAGGCCCAACGAAAGGGGGAAAGGCGCATGGAGACGACGCTCTACATTCCACCGCTCGGCCTTGCGGGCCGGTTCGACGCGCCCGCCGATTTCGCGGCGGCGGTAATCTTTGCCCATGGCACCTCCAGCGGACGGATGAGCCCGCGCAACGTCCGCGTCGCCGCACGATTGCGCGAGGCCGGATTCGCCACGCTGCTGATGGACCTGCTGACCGAGGGGGAGAAGGCCGACCCGGCCAACCAATTCGACGTCCACCGCCAATCCGAGCGCCTGCTGCTGGCCGTCCGCCACCTGCGCGCGACCACCGCGGTGGAGCGCAAGCCCATCGGCTTCTTCGGCGCCGGGTCCGGAGCGGCGTCGGCGCTGATCGCGGCCGGGCGCGCCGCAGAGCATGATGGCGTTGGTGCCGTGGTCTGCCGCGGCGGGCGGCCCGATCTGGCGGAGGAATGGCTGAACGCTGTCGCCGCCCCCACCCTGCTGGTGGTCGGCGGCAAGGACGCACCGGCGCTGGACCTCAACAACGATGCCTTCACCCGGCTGCACTGCACCAAGGCACTGGAGGTCGTGCCGGGGGCCGGCAGGCTGTTCGAGGAGACGGGGAAACTGGATCAGGTGGCCGATTCCGCGCGTTCCTGGTTCACCACCCATCTTCTCAAGGCAGCCAACGGCTGAGCGCGGGTCGACAGCGGAAGCGATGCGGGCTACCTCTGGTTTCCCTGCCGCGTCGCAGCACCCGGATCGGACCGCCCATGCCCCAGCTCGAAATCCTCAGCCGCCGCCCTGCCGGACCGGTGAAGCCCGTGCCCCTGCTGTTCGTCCATGGCGCCTTCTGCGGCGGCTGGATCTGGGACGAGCATTTCCTGCCCTGGTTCGCCGAGCAGGGCTGGGAGGCGCACGCCGTGTCCCTGCGCGGCCACGGCGCCAGCGAGGGGCGGGAGCGGCTGAACGGCTTCGGTATCGCCGACTATGTGGATGATGTTCTGAGTGCGGTGGAGGCCTGTTCGGCGCCGCCGGTGCTGATCGGCCATTCCATGGGCGGCATGGTGGTCCAGCGGGCCTTGATCCGCCGCCGCTTCCCGGGGGCGGTCCTGATGGCCTCCGCCCCGCCGCACGGCCTGCTGGAGTCCACGATGCGGCTGGCCTGGAGCGATCCCTACGTGTTCCAGCAGATGGGCATGCTGATGACCTTCTCCAACGGCATCGAAGCGGAGGCGGTGCGCCGCGCCATGTTCTCCGACCGGGTGCCGTTGGAGTTGGCCAAGCGCTACGAGCCTCTGATGCAGGAGGAGTCGCAGCGCGTGCTTTTGGACATCGGCGGTTGGATTCCCTTCCCGCTCCTGCCGGCCCGCGGCGCCCGCGTGGCCGTGCTGGGCGCGGAGGAGGACCGGCTGATCCCCAAGGATCAGGTCGGGGCCACCGCCCGCGCCTTCCGGACGGAGCCGGTGTTCTTCCCGGAGATGGGGCACAGCATGATGCTCGAACCCGGCTGGGAATCGGTCGCCCGCCACGTTGCGGACTGGGTGGAAACGGCCGTTCTGGAGAAACAGGCGTTGGATAAGACGGTGCCGAAGAGGACGGCTCCGGCAGCGGTCACGGACGCGGACACGCGCGCCGCCGCCGACTGACGTCCCGGCGCGCCGCCGTTCACTGCGTGCGCAGGGTCCGCAGGAAGCCGCCGATCTCGCCGTTCAGGGTTTCCGACTGCTGGGCGAGTTGCCGGGACGCCTCCAGCACCGCGTAGGCCATCTTCCCGCACTGGTCGGCGGCGGCGGTGACGCCGGAGATGTCGCGTGCCACCTCGCGGGTGACGTCGGCGGCCTGCTGCACGTTGCGGCTGATCGCCTGGGTCGCTGCCCCCTGCTCCTCCACCGCTGACGCGATGATCGTGGCGATGCCGTTCACCTGCTCGATCACCTGCGCCACGCCGCCGATCTCCGCCACCGCCTCGCCGGTCGCAGACTGGACGCCGGCGACCTGGGCGGCGATCTCCTCGGTGGCACGGGCGGTCTGGCTGGCCAGGCTCTTCACTTCGCCGGCGACCACTGCAAAGCCCTTGCCGGCCTCGCCCGCGCGGGCCGCCTCGATGGTGGCGTTGAGCGCCAGGAGGTTGGTCTGCGCCGCGATGTCGTTGATCAGGCTCACCACGGTGCCGATCCGCCCGACCGCCTCGGCCAGCCCGGTCACCTTGCCGGTCGCCCGCTCCGACGCGATGGCGGCGTCCCGCGCAATGCGCGAGGCGTCGGCGACGCGGCGGCTGATCTCCCCCACCGAACCCGACAGCTGCTCCGTCGCCACCGCGACCGTCTGCACGTTGACCGAGGTCTGTTCCGTCGCCGTCGCCACGGCGCCGGCCAACCGGTCGGTCTGCCCGGCGGCGCGGGTCATCTCCTGGGCCTCGCGCTCCATCTCCTCGGTTTCGAGCGACACCGACTTCATCACCTCGCCAACGCTCCGCTCGAACCGCTCGGCGAGGCCGGCGAGGGTGCGGCGCTTGTCCTCCTCCGAGCGGCGCAGCGTGGCGGCCTGATCGGCCTCCAGACGCTTCTTCTCCTCGGCGTTGCTCAGGAACACGCGGGCGGCGCTGGCCATGGCGCCGATCTCGTCGCGGCGGGTCGCCTCGGGAAAGGCGACGGAAAGATCACCGTCCGCCAGGGCGTGCATGCGGGCGCTGAGGCTGCGGATCGTGGCGCTGAGCCGCACCCCGACCAGCGCAATCAGGCAGACCGCCGGCACCGCCAGAAGACCGGCCACCGCCAGAACGGTCCACAGCGTGCTCAGGAAAGCGCCGCGGATGTCGTCGATGAAGACGCCTGTGCCGATGTAGATCCCCCAGGGCTGGAAGATCTTGATGTAGGACAGCTTCGCCGCCGTCTCCTCGCTGTTCGGGACGACGTTCCAGAAGTATCCGTAGGTCCCCTCCCCCGTTGTCCTGGCGATTCGCGCCATGTCCATCAGGATCGGCGCGCCCTTGGCGTCCTTCACGCCGGAGACGTCCTGCCCCATCAGCTTCGGGCTGGGATGGGCGAAGCCGAAGCCGTCCAGGGTGATCGCGAACAGATACTCCTGCCCGCCGTAGCGCATGCCGAGAAGCGACCGCTTGAAACGGGCCTGGGCCTCTTCCCGCGTGATCTGGCCGGCGGCGGCCTCCGCCTCGTAGGCGGCGGCCATGCTGTGGGCGGCCTCCACCATGAAGCGCAGGGACTGGACGCGGTCCTCGTGCATGCGCTGGTAATTCAGCCAGAGGCCGGCGCCGACGACGGCCGCCGACGCGATGCTCGCCAGAGCCACCAACCCCCAAAGCTTCGAGCGGATGGACACATTATCGAACATGACAACCCTTCCGACAAATGCGCGCTGATGACCGATTGCGCGCCGGCCGTTCGGCCATCGGAATGCTATAAGAAAAATCGTGATTCATTCATTAATAGTTTTACTTGATCAAACCCAAAGACTCAGCGTTGATCATAGACCTTTCGTTGCAGACATTTTGTTTGTTCTGTCAGAAAATTGATGCCCCTTGCGAGGTTTGAAAATTATCACGCCTGGACGTGTTCTGTCGCGGTCAGGCGCCGGGGGCTGATTTCTGGGTCAGGACGAGAAAGACCTTTTCCTCGAGCTGCTCCGGAGTGAAGGGCTTGGCGATATAGGCGCTGACATTATGGGCCAGCGCCCGCTCCACCGCCTTCAGCGTGGCGAGCGCCGTCACCATCAGGAAGGGCAGATCGCGCCGCACCTCGCGCACCCGGCGCAGCACGTCGAGGCCACTGGCCTTCGGCATCATCCAGTCGCAGACAATCAGGTCGTACGTCCCGTCCCCGGCCAGCCGGAGCAGCGCCTCCTGGCCGTCCGCCGCCGTGTCGATGTGGCCGATGCCGAGGTCGCGCAGCACCGATTCGACGAAGTGCCGCGGCCCGTCCTCGTCGTCGACGACCAGAACGCGGATGGCGCCGAGGTCGATGAAGGGCACGCCGATCACCCCCAGCGCCCCGCGCATCCAGGAGGCGCGGGCCGAGCGCTCCTTGCCGCCCGTGGCCCCCAGCAGGAAGGAGCGCACGAAGCGCGGCCGGTGCACCTGCCGGTACAGCGCCTTGGCGACCGCGGCCCGGCTCTTGCCGCGGCAGAAGGCGCCGTCGCCGGCCAGCCGCACCATCTCCAGCACCGTGTCGGGGGTCGGCTCGTCCTTGCCCTGAAGAGAGCTCAACAGGCGCTGGGTGCGGATGAAGGCGTTCTGGATCTCGTCGATCTGCCCGGCCATATGCTCGCGGGCGTCCTCCGCGAAGGCGCTGTCCAGCACGAGCTTCTGCACCTCCGCCAGCCCCTTCAGCTTCTCGGTCTTCTCCTTCCAGCAGTCGAGCAGGCGCCCGGCGAAGTCCCGTCCCTCGAAGAACTGCGTCAGATAACCGTTCACCGCCCGCTCGGCGCTGGGCGACAGGGGCATCTTCTGCAGAACGAACAGGATGCGGAGCTTCTGCATCAGCGTCCGCCCCTTGGTGATCTCGGGAAGCGTGTCCTCGTTGACAAGCAGAGCGCTGCGCCGCTGGAGCGCCGCCTCCGTCCGGGCACCGCCGAAATAGCCCTCCCCCGTGCGCAACCGCTGCGACACCTGGCTCAGCGCCATGATTTCCCGCTGCACCGCCTCCACCCCGAACAAGTCGCCGGCGCTGGTGATGGTGAAGCGGTCGGGCTTCGACAACTCGCGGCGCAGCGCGACGATCAGGCTGTCGCTCAGCACCGGCATGGCCGTGCGGCGCACCAGCGTCTCAAGCCCTTTGAAGACCGGCGGCGCCTCGTCGGGCAGCGGCTTGTCTCCGGCGATCAGCGTCACGATCATGTCCACCCGGTCCACGAAGGGCGCGTCCAGGGAACAGGACGCGGTGCCGGTGTCGCTGCGCAGGATCTCGCCGAGCAGCCGGTCGAGCGGTGCCAGCGCGTCGGCGTCCTCCAGGCCGTCCGCCAGCTCCAGCAGGAGCCGCGCCTTTTCGGCGAAGCTGCGGCCCTGGTACAGATGCGTGGTCAGCGCCGCATCGACCATGAACCGCCCGGTGAAGGCGTCGCGGGACGCGATCAGCCGCTCCGCCGTGGCGGCGTAGGTGGCCGGCGTCAGGTCCGGCGGCTGGGCGTCCTTCAGCCGTTCGCGGGTCAGCCGGGCGACCTCGTTGACCAGGGCGGTCAGCGCGCCCTTGCGGTCCATTGCCCGTTCCGCCTGCTGCAGGATGGCGACGAAGGTCGGGATGTTCGACAGGCTCTGCTGGTGGCGAGGGGAATGCAGAAGCTCGGTCGGGGTCAGCGCGTTCTCGTCGAAGTAGCGCTGGCAATGCCGGCCGATGCTGTCGCGGCCCTGCGGGGTGTAGAAGTCCTCCGGGGTCCGGCAGACGGCGATGTCGCTCCCGCCATCCGTGTCCAGGTCACGACCGCTGTCCCGGCCGTCCGCGATGCTCTGGTCCGATGCCATGCCCTAACCCCGTCTCATTCGGCCAGCAGCCCGCGCACCGCCTCGATCAGGCGGTCCGGGGCCACTGGCTTCATGACGATCCGGCGGCCCGGCTGTGCCGTCATGTCCGCCGCCGTTTCATGGGACGCGTAGCCGGTCAGGAAGAGGATGCGCAGGTCGGGGTTGCGCTCCGCCAGGGCGCGGCTCAACTCCAGCCCGTTCATGCGGGGCATTGACATGTCGGACACCACGGCGTCGAACAGCCCGCCGCATTCGTCCCAGCGCTCCAGCGCGTCCAACCCGTCCACCGCCTCCGTCACCGTGCAGCCGGCCTCCTCCAGCGCCAGCCGGACGTAGGTGCGCACGGAGTCCTCGTCGTCCACCAGCAGGATGGCGGCACCCTCGTCCTCGCCCAGCCCCAGCCCTTCCACCAGCGAACCGGCCTTCACCGGGGCGGGAACGGCGGGCAGATGGATGGAGAAGACGCTGCCGCGCCCGTCCGGCCCGACCTCCATCTCCACAGCGCCGCCGGCCTGCCGGGCGGTGCCGTAGACCATCCACAGGCCGAGGCCGGTGCCCTTGCCGGGCTCCTTCGTGGTGAAGAAGGGCTCCCAGATGCGGTCGCGCACCGCCTCCGGCACGCCGCAGCCCTCGTCGATGACGCGGATCACGGCGTAGCGGCCGTGCGCCAGCGCGCCGTGCCGCCCGAAGAAGCCGGCATCCGGCAGGGCGCTGTCCAGCGCGATGGTCAGCCGCCCGCCGTCGGGCATGGCGTCGCGCGCGTTGAGGGCGAGGTTCAGGATGGCCTGGTTCAGCATCACCGGGTTGGCGACGGCGTGGGCGTCTCCGTCGCCGATGCGGATGTCCAGGTCGATGCCGGCGCTCATCAGCGGCTTCAGGAAGACCTTCAGATCGCGCACCAGCGGCGCCAGCGCCACCACCTCCGTCTCGTCCGACGGACGGCGGCGCGAGAAGTCGAGAAGCTGGGCGGTCAGCGCGGCCGCCCGGTCGGACGCCTTGGCGATCTCCCGCACGCAGGTGGTGACGCGCCCCGGATCGTCCGGCGCCCGCTCGGCCAGCCGGGCGAATCCGCCGATGGCGGTCAGCATGTTGTTGAACTCGTGGGCGATGCCGCCGGCCATGCGGCCCACCGCCTCCATCTTCTGCGACTTCTGAAGCTCCGCCTCGGCGCGGCGGCGCTCGGTCACGTCGTTCAGCACCAGGAGAACCGCCGGCTCCCGCTGGTAGACCGCGGGAAAGGCGCCGATCTCCACATGGCGCTGCTCGCCCGACGGGCGGGCGATCGCGCACTCCACGCGCTGGTGGTCGCCCTCCGCACCCAGCCCCAGGCGCGTCGTCACCGTCTCCGCCTCGACGATGAAGCGGTTGAGGTCCACACCCTCCAGCCCGCCGCTGCCGTCCACCCCCAAGATGGACGCCGCGGCGGCGTTGCCGAAGCGGATGGCCCGGCGGTCCCAGATGACGATGCCGTAGGGGGCCAGCTCGACCAGCTGGCGGTAGCGCTTCTCGCTCTCGCTGAGCGCGCTGACGGTGGCCTCCAGCCGCTCCGTCTGCCCGGCGAGCTGCTCCTCGCGCCGCTTCAGCTCGGTGATGTCCATCAGGATCTTCACGATGCCGCCGGAGCCGGTGGCGTGCTCGCTGATGCGGTACCAGCGCCCATCGGACAGGCGGCCGTCCACCGGATCGGTGTGCAGCAGATGGCGCTTCATCCGCTCGGCGATCCAGTCGGCCATCTCGCGGTCGTCGCCCTCGTACCCGCCGCGCTCGGCGGCGGCGCGCAGGATGTCCTTGAAGGCGGTGCCGGGCACCAGCACATCGGCCAGATTCGGATAGGCGCTGCGGTAACGCTCGTTGCAGAAGATCAGGCGGTCGTCCGGGCTGAACAGCACGAAGCCCTCGGAGATGCTGGACAGCGCGTCGTGCACCACCGACTGCATGAAGCGCGCCTCGACCAGGGCCAGCGTCTCCGCGGTCGTCTCGATGCCGGTGCCGCGGTAGCCGGCGAACCGCCCGTCCGCGTCGGTGAAGGGCTGGGCGCTGATGCGGAAGACGCGGGTGTCGCCCGCCCCGTCGCGCAGCGTGACCTCCAGGTCGCGGAAAGCCCGCCCGGCCTCGATGTCGGCCAGATGGTCCAGCCAGGTGTCGGTGTCCTCAACCAGCGCACCGAGATCGAGCAGCGAATCGCCGAACACCGGCGCCGGATCGCCGCCGAGAAGCGCCGGCAACCGCTCGGACACGTAGGTGTAGCGGTGGTCGGCGGCGCTTTCCCAGAACCAGTCGGACGCCGCCTCGGCGAAATCGCGGAAGCGCTGGCGGCTGGCGGCCAGCTCCTCGTTGGCGGCGCGCAGCAGGCGGGCGGAGCGGTCCAGCGCCGCCGCCGCGGCGCGGGCGCGGCGCACCGACAGCACGGCCAGCGCCGCCATCGCCAACGTCATCACGCCGAGCGGCAGCATCAGCCGGTCGCGTCCCTCCTCCGGCATCATCACGGCCAGCAGGCCGGCGGCGCCGAGCATGAGGAACAGCAGGTCGGTCAGCGCGCCCGCCCCGCGGCGCGGCGCGGGGTCTCCGGCCGGCCGGGCGGCACGGACGTCGAGGTCGGTGTCGGTGGGGGGCAGCCCGCCCCGGCCGGAAAGATCCACGGAGCCCCGCTCCATCGTCATGGGTGTACCGCCGCGCAAGGCGCGCCGTGCATAGACCCGTAATAGGAGGCGAGCCGTTAACAGCGGGTTTCAGTGTTCGCCTTCGTACGATCGGATTCTACCGTGGGCATACGATTTCCACCGCTCAGCGCCGGTTCACCAGAACGAGAATCTTCTCTTCGAGCTGTTCGGGAGAGAAGGGCTTGGCGATGTAGGCGGTGACGTCGTGGGCCATGGCCTCCTCCACCGCGATGATGGTGGCGAGCGCGGTGACCATCAGAAAGGGCATGTCCGGCCGCACCGCGCGGACCAGCTTCAGGAACTCCAGCCCCGACAGGCGCGGCATCTTCCAGTCGCAGACGATGAGGTCGAAGGCGCCCTGCCGCTCCTCGAATCGGGTCAGCGCCTCGCGCCCGTCCTCTGCGATGGTCAACTCGGTGATGCCGAGGTCGCGGAGGATCATTTCGACATAGCCGCGCGCGGCCGGCTCGTCGTCGGCCAGCAGGACGCGCAGCGTGTTCATGGCGCGCATCGGCAGGCCGGCGGCGGCCAGCGTCGCGAAGAACTGCGCGAAGCGGTCGGCCCGCTGCTCCGTCGCGTCCTTGCAGCGGGCGAGGTAGGCGCGCAGGAAGGCGGTGGAGCGGACATGGTGTCCGACCAGCTCGCGCGCCGCCACGACGCATTTCCCCTCGGTGAAGGCACCCTCGGCGAGCAGACTGGCGAATTCCATGACCTCGTCGACGTGGGGCGGACGGTCCTTGGCGATGCGGGCGAAGACCTTGTTGGTGCGCAGGAAGGTGTTCTGGATCTCGTCGAGCATGCGGACGTAGCGCTCGCGCAGGCCGTCCGGCAGGGTGGAGCGCCCCACGCGCCGTTGCAGGTCGGCCAGCGCCTTGATGCGGGCGCGCGGCGTGCGCGCCGTCTCGAACAGGCGCTGGGTGAAGTCACGGGCCTCCAGGTGGCGGCGCAGATGGGCGACGATCATGCGCCGGCTGCGCTCCCCCGACACCGCCCCTTCGAAGGCCAGAAGATCGACGATGCGGGCGTAGTGGCTCTTGGCGTGCAGCACCGCCTCCAGCCGCGCGCCGGAGAGCAGCAGCGCCACCCGCCGGTCGATCAGCTGGGTCGTGCGCTCCCCGCCGATCACCCCGCCCTTCACCGTCAGCCGGGCGGCGAGCAGGCTGATCGCCGACAGCTCGTCCAGCACCGCCGCGACGCTGTTCGCCTCCGCCTTCGTGCCGGACAGCGGCGCGTCCCCGAGCAGCGCATGGTGAACCCCCGCCTCCAGCCCCAGCCGGGCGGCGCGGGCCTGATGGCGGGCGACGAAGGCGGACAGGCGGTGCAGGACCGCCGGGGCGTCGGGGTGGGACGGCGCCTCGCCCCGCCAGACCATCGCCATGGCGTCGAGCACGCCGCGCAGCCCGTCGGCCCAGCCGAACAGCGCCTCGATCACCAGCCCGTTGGCCAGCATTTCCCCGACGATCTGGTCGAGGATGGCGATGCCCTCGCCGGACAGACCGTCCCCATCGAGCGACAGGATTCGCACCAGCCGCAGCTCGTGGTTGCGCCCTTCGCCCAACCAGGCGGACAGCCAGCAATCGATGGTGTGGCGCCCGGCGAAGCCCGGCGTCCGCACCATGGTCTGGGCCACCGTGGCGGCGAACTGCTTGGCGTCGATGGACAGGGCCGCGCCGCTGTGGGCGCGCCGGGCGGTGACGGCCAGCACCTCCTGCTCCAGCCGCTTCAGCTCCTCCAGCCGCATGGCGGGAGACCGGCGACCGGGTCGGGCCTGCCGCTGCGCCACCCGCTCCAGCACCTGGGCGCGGCGCGGCCAGTCGAGGAAGGAGCGCTGCGGCTCCACCTTGTGCAGGAATTCGGTGGGGGTGATGCCGCGCGCCTCCAGGAACTCCGCCAGCTCCTCCGCGATGAGGAACCGCGCGGCGGGGGTGAAGACCTCCTCGACCCGGACGCAGACGGCGGACTCCGGCGCCTCCTCCGGCGCGTCGCCGCTCAACTCGCCGAGGAGCGCGTCGACATCGTAGACCCCGATGGGGATGCCGTCGGTCGGGAGCGAGGAAGGCGGCGGAACGGCGCTCATCGTTGCCCCGCCATCAGATCAGCAGCGCGTGGATCGTGTCGGCCAGCTCGTCCGGGTTGATCGGCTTGCGCAGGAAGACGATGCGGCATCCATCCACCAGCAGGTCGTCCAGACTTTCCGTCTCCGGCGGGTAGCCGGACATCAGGACGGTCGGCAGGTCCGGATTCTCCTGCCGCAGCGCGCGGGCCACCGACGCCCCGCCGACCTGCGGCATCACGAGGTCGGTCACCAGAAGATCGAAGGCCCCGCCATGGTCGGCGTAGGCGCGCAGGGCATCCGCTCCATCGGCGGCGCAGACCACCCGCATGCCCATGTCCTCCAGCGTCAGGCGGATGAAGTCGCGCACCTGCGCCTCATCCTCCACCAGAAGGACGGTCGCGGCCATCGACAGCCCCTCCATCTCGTCGTCCTCCGCGTCGAGGAGGATGGCGTCGTCCAGACCGGGGGCGTCCGCGTCCGGCAGCTCCGCAGCGTCCTCCACCGGGAAGCGGAGCGTGAAGACGGTGCCGCGCCCCAAGTCCGTGTCCACCTCGACCGCGCCGCCGGCCCGCGCGACCGTGGAATAGACCAGCGCCAGCCCCAGCCCGGTCCCCGCCCCCGGCTCCTTGGTGGTGAAGAAGGGTTCGAAGATGCGGTCGACCACCGCCGGGTCGATGCCGCAACCGGTGTCGGCGACGGTGATGGTCACGCCGGGAGCGTCCGTCCGCTCCATCGCAATGGTGATCGGCCCGCCCTCCGGCATTGCGTCGCGGGCGTTGAGGACGAGGTTGAGCAGCGATTGATGCAGCAGGGCGGGGTCGATGGTCACCACCGCCCCGCTGCCCGCGCCCGTGATCCGCAGCGGGTGGCGCTCGCCCAGCGTGGGGCCGAGGAAGCGGCGCAGATCGTCGATCACCGCGCCGACGCGCACGGGCCGGGCCGCGTCGGTCTGGCCGGGCCGCCCGAAGCTGAGCAGCTGGGCGGTCAGGCCGGAGGCGCGGTCGGTCGCCTTGACGATCTCGGTCAGGCACCGTTCGACCCGCGGGCGGTCCTGCGGGGCGCGGCGGGCCATCTGGGCGAAGCCGCCGATGGCCGTCAGCATGTTGTTGAACTCGTGGGCGATGCCGCCGGCCAGTTGGCCGATGGCCTGCATCTTCTGCGCCTGCTGGATGGCGCGCTCCGCCTGCTTGCGCCCGGTGATGTCGGTGAGGACGAGGAACCACGCCGCCTCTCCCTCGACCGCGAAGGGGTGGATGCCGACCTCAAGCTCGCGCAAGGCGCCCTGCGCCGTGACGAAGCGGGCCTCGACCGGCGGCGGTGCCTCCAGGCCGCTGCCGGGCGGTGGCAGCCAGTCGAACAGGCGCTGCACCCCGTCGAACTCCGTCGCCTCGACCAGCGGGATACGCAGCATGGCCTCGGGATCGCCGTTGCCCAGAATCAGCGCGGCGGAGCGGTTGGCGAAGCGCAGCCGCAGCCCGTCCCAGATCAGGATGCCATAGGGCGCCATCTCGACCAGCCGGCGGTAGCGCGCCTCGCTGTCGGCCAGCGCCTCCTCGTGGCGTTTCAGCTCGGTGATATCGGTGAGGATCTTGACCACACCGCCGAAGCGCGTGGCGTGCTCGCTGATGCGGTACCAGCGCCCGTCGCCGAGTTGGTGGTCGGTCGGCGGCCCGCTGCGGGTGTGGCGGTTCAGCCGCTCGGCGATCCAGTCGGACGGGTCGCCGAGATCGTCGCCGGCCGCCCCCCGCTCGACCGCGACGCGCAGCAGGTCGGCGAAACGGACGCCGGGAACCAGATGGTCGGACAGCAGCGGGTAGGCGGCGCGGTAGCGGTCGTTGCACAGCACCAGCCGCCCATCGGCGCCGAACAGCACGAAACCTTCGGACACGCAACCGATGGCGTCGGACAGCAGCGCACGGAAATGCGTCTCGCCCTCTCCTGGGTGACGGCTCGCCGGACTCTCCACGACGGCGTCGAGCTGGTCCCGCAGCACCCGCAACGGCTCACGCAGATGAGCCAGCGCGCCGGGCGGCGCGGCGGACAGCCGCGCGCCCAGGGTGTCGAGGAGTTCCGCAAGCTCTTGGTCGGGCCGGTCCATAACCCGGCATTCAACCATTACGCCCGGTCCCCCCGCCAGTTGATTCCGCGCTCAGCCCTGCTTCGGGAAATGGTGATGGCCGTGGTCGCAGACGCCGCGCGAATGCTTGTCGTCGCAGCTTTCGCCGGACGCGGTCAGGCCGATCCAGGCGTGCAGCGTGTTGGGGTCGAATCCGGCCTTGCGGTCCGCCCCGACCTGGAGCAGCGGGCGGCGGATCAGGTCGCGGTCGGCCAGCAGGGCGGCCAGCGCCGACTCCTCGTCCAGCTCGTCGGGCTTCACGGAGCCGGTCTTCACGGCGGCGGCGCGGCGGTTGAACCAGTCCTCGACCGGACGGTCCCCGAAGAAGGGGCGCAGGGTTTCGGCGGTGAGGGGCTCGGCGGCCAGATCGCGCTCCACCAGCGTGTGACCGGCGGCCTGGAGCTGAAGCTTCTGCTTGGCGTTCGCCGTGCAGCCGGACAGACCGTAAAAGATGACTTCCGTCATGGGGTTGGTGCTCCGCATCGAAACAGGACGAATTAGGTCCAGTCTACCGGCGCGGGGACCGGGGGTGCCGGTGACGGAATGTCGCACCCCCGGATTGTCGAACGGCTCGGCTGTTCGCCAATCACTTTATGCGCTTCAGCGAGTCCTCGACGTAGGCGTTCGTGTAGGTCTTGGACAGGTCGATGTCCGTCGTGGCAACGGCCTTGTCGAAAGCCTTCAGCACCTTGTAGGCGGCCTCCGCCCCCTCCTGGGAGAAGCGGCCGTCGGGCGAGTAGGTCGGCTTCGAATGCTCGAACGCCTGGGCGTAGAGCGTCTGGTTGCCGAGGAAGTATTCCGGCGGCAGGACCTTCAGGACGTCCTCGGTCTTGGCCTGATCCAGCCACTTCAGCGTCCGCACGAAGACGTCGACCAGCGCCTGGGTGGTCTTCGGGTTCTCCTTGATGAAATCCGGCGTCGTGTAGAGCACCGCCGCCGGGTACGGCCCGCCGTAGGTGTCCAGCGTGCCCTTCTCCGTCCGGGTGTCGGCGATGGTGGTGACGTCGCCGTCGGCCTCCAACTGGCTGATCACCGGGTCGAGGTTGGCGATGGCATCAATCTCGCCACGCTTCACCGCGGCCACCGCGCTGGGGCCGCCGCCGACACCGATGAAGGACACATCCTCCGGCGTCATGCCGTGCTGGGTCAGCAGGTAGTTGACCATGAAGTTGGTCGAGGAGCCGGGAGCGGTCACGCCGATCTTCTTGCCCTTCAGCTCCTTGATCGACGTGATCGTGCCGGCCTTGTTGACCGCGGCGAGGACGATGCCGGGATAGCGGCCCAGCAGGGCAACCGCGGTGATCGGCTGGCCTTTGGCCTGCATCTGCACCGTGTGGTCGAAGGCGCCCGTCACGATGTCCGCCGAACCGCCGACCAGCGCCTGGAGGCTCTTGGCGCCGCCGCCGAAGTCATTGATCTCGACGTTCAGCCCGGCCTCCTTGAAGTAGCCGAGCCGCTCCGCCACCGTCAGCGGCAGGTAATAGAGCAGCGGCTTGCCGCCGACCGCCAGCTTCAGGTCCTTCTTCTCGACCTGCTGGGCGTCCGCCCCGCCGATGCCGAAGGCCAGGACCACCGCCGCGGCCGCGATCACGCTTTTCATACGCATGGCTTCCCTCCCGATTTTGTGAGCTTGGCGCAGTCATCCCTGCGCGTTGGTCGTCTGCGCCTCCTGCGGGCGCCAGTGCAGAAGGCGTTTCTCGATGACGGTCACCACGGCGTCGATCACCACGACGAAGATCGTCAGCACCAGCATGCCGGAGAAGACGCCGACCGTGTCGAACACCCCCTCCGCCTGATGGATGCGGTAGCCGAGGCCGGCGGCGGAGCCGAGATACTCACCCACCACCGCGCCGACCATGGCGAAGCCGACCGCGGTGTGCAGGCTGGAGAAGACCCAGGACAGGGCGGACGGCAGATAGACGTGCCGGAACAGGTGCCGGTTGCTCGCCCCCAGCATCTTCGCGTTGGCCAGCACGACCGGGCTGACCTCCTTTACGCCCTGGTAGACGTTGAAGAAGACGATGAAGAAGACCAGCGTCACCCCCAGCGCCACCTTCGACCAGATGCCGAGGCCCAGCCACAGCGCGAAGATCGGCGCCAGCACCACCCGCGGCAGCGCGTTGACCGCCTTGATGTAAGGGTCGAAGACGATGGAGACCAAGGGCGCGCGGGCGAACCAGAATCCGAAGGCGATGCCCGCGATGGTGCCGATGGCGAAGGCCAGCGCGGTTTCCAGAAGCGTGATCCCGAGATGGTACCAGATCACGCCGGACGCGAAGTCGCTCCAGGTGCGCTCCAGCACCGCCAGCGGTGTGCCGAAGAAGAAGGGACTCAGGATCTTCGTCGCGGTCAGGACGTGCCAGAGCAGGAAGAAGCCGACCAGAACGGCGACCTGCAGCAGCAGGATCACCGGGCGGCTCGGCAGACGTTTCACACGGGCCACGGCCATGGGGTCCTCACGTCAACTTGGTCTGGGCGTAGCCCTTGAGAACTTCCTCGCGGAGCTGCCCCCAGATTTCCCGGTGCAGGTCGAGGAAGCGCGGCGTCATGCGGATCTCCGCCACGTCGCGCGGGCGCTCCAGATCCACCCGGTACTCGCCGATCAGCCGGGCGCCGGGGCCGGCGGACAGCACCAGCACCCGGTCGGACATGGAGATGGCCTCCTCCAGGTCGTGGGTGATGAAGACCACGGACTTGCGGTCCGCCGACCACAGGTCCAGCAACTCGTTCTCCATCAACTGCCGCGTCTGGATGTCGAGCGCCGAGAAGGGCTCGTCCATCAGCACGATCTTCGGATCGACGATCAGCGTCTGGGCCAGCGCCACCCGCTTGCGCATGCCGCCGGAGAGCTGGTGGGGGTAGCGGTCGCCGAAGCGCTCCAGCCCGACGCGGGCCAGCCAGGGGCGCGCCCGCTCCTCCGCCTCGCGCCGCGGCACGCCGCGGAACTCCAGCCCGGCGGCCACGTTCTCCAGCGCCGACTTCCAGGGCATCAGCGCGTCGGCCTGGAACATGTAGCCGGCGTGCGGATTGATGCCGTCGACCGGCTCCCCGAAGGTCAGGGCGCGCCCGGCGCTGGGGGCGAGAAGCCCCGCCGCGACGTTCAGGATGGTGGATTTGCCGCTGCCGGTCGGCCCGACGATGGACACGAACTCCCCCGCAGCGACCGACAGGCTCACGCCCTGGACCGCCGTGTAGGTCTCCCCGCGTCCGTCGGGCGATGGAAAGGTGCAGGTCACGCCGTCCAGGCGGAGCGCGGCCTTGTCCGCCCCCTCCGTCCGCAGGGCGGCCGCCACGGCGGCGCTGTCTGACATCAATGCGTTCCGTCCCTGATGGTCGTTTTCACGGCATCTTGGCGGAATGAGGCGGCCTCGGCAATGGGCACCACCAACAATCGTTGTTGCGAAGGATAAGGGTCAGTCCAGCCGCGCGAAGAAGGCCATGATCGCCGCCCCTACCCCTTGCGGCCATTGATGCGGGTAGAAGCGCCCGTTGCGTGTCCGGTCGTCGGCCAGCGGGCACCACAGAACCGGGTTCTCCTCGCCCTCGGCGCCATAGCGCCGGCAGTTGAAGCGGTGCGGCTCGTCCGGCTCGCTGCCCGTCGGCAACCCGTCCTGGGCCAGCAGCGCCCGGCGCAGGCGCAACGCTTCTGAGACCGGAACCAGCTCGTCGCGCGGGTTGTGCAGGACCATGGCGGCGACCGGCCCGCCGCAGTCCTTGGGCCGCGCGGACCCGCCCCCGACGCTGGCCAAGCCGCGGATCACCCCGCCCCGCGCGCAGGCGAGGCTGTTGGCGAAAGACCCGCCCAGCGAATGGCCAACGACGAACACCCGGCCCATGTCGATGCAATAGCGCGCCGCCATGCTCTCCAGAACGGCGTCGAACAGACGGAAATCGCGCAGCCGGTCCGGTGGGTCGCCGGAATCGGACCAGACGTTCAAGCCGCGGGAATCCTTCAGACTGGCAGGATAGACGATGATCGCCGGCTCCCCCGCCTGCCCTTCCAGGCCGAAGTAGCGCCGCACCTCGGCGTTGCTGTTGGTCCGCCCGTGAAAGGCAACGACGAGGCTGTGCGGACGCTCAGGGCGGTAGCCATCCGGCACGGCCACGATCACGCCGCGCGCCGCCCCGTCCAGAGTCACATGGTCGGGCACCGTTGCCGGGGCCGGCGCTCCGCAGCCGCGCGACAATTGCTGCGGCGCCACATTATTAACCAATTCCGCCGATAAGCCCTGAAAGGACCACAGAATCAGCATGGCCGCGGCGCAAAATGCGCAAAATTGTTTCACCATTCACAGACCGAACGATCGCCTTCCTCCATAAACAGTCTGCGGCGAGGGTCGTTGCACCTTTGGGCAGGCTTGGCGTTAACCATCACGCAAGCATTTCCCGGCACCCTCCTTCCCAGAGCAAGGAGGTTTCGATGCCGGTTCGCGCGACTGCACGCATGATGGTTCTGGGGCTGCTGCTGGCCGTCGGCTCGTCTGGAGCCGCGACCGCCGACAGCCTGTCGGTGAACCGTCCGAACCCAGTGCCGCCCCCCGTCGCCTCCGACTTCCCCGACGCCACGCTGGTCCGCGTCGATCAGGTGGACTCCACGACGCTGCGGCTGGACGGCATCATCACGCCGGCCGTGGAGCAACGCTTCTCCGACGCGCTGCGCAGCGTGCCGGCCGGCCAGCCGGTGGTGGTCGAACTGTCCAGCCCCGGCGGCTTCACGACGGCGGGCTACCGCATGATCGACCTGATGCTGGCGGAACGGCAGGCCGGGCGTGCCGTCGCCACCCGCGTGGCCGGCGGGCAGTCCTGCGAGAGCATGTGCGTCGGCCTCTATCTGGCCGGCTACCCGCGCTACGCCGCGCCAACCGCCGAGTTCATGGTGCACGCCCCGCGTCTGGCCGAGAACGGCCGCATGACGCTGCGCTCCACCGACCAGATGGTGAAGCGTCTGGTCGCGCTGGGCGCCGCCCCGGCTTGGATCGAGCGGGTGCGGGCCGCCGGCGGTTTTTCCGGCAGCCTCGATTACCGCGACAACGCCGACCATCTGGCGGCGGTGGGCGCCAACATCGTCACCCACCTGATCCGCTAACGTCTTTTACGCTTCGCTTTCCACGAGACGCCGCGCGATCTCCGGCATGACCGCCGCGTCGACGTTGGCGAAGGCAAAGCGCAGGTAATCGTCCTGGCCGGGACCGAACATGGAGCCGGGCAGGCACAGGATGTTGTGATCGCGCGCCAGCCCCTCGGCCACCTCACGGGCGCGCTTGCCGGCGAAGGGATGCCGGACATAGGCGAAGTAGGCCCCGATGCTGGCGATGCGGTACCCGGTGCCGCTGGCCTCCATCGCCGATTGGAAGGCGTGGACGCGGGCCAGGATGTCGCCCCGCTTCTCCGCCACCCAGCCGTCCAGGTTCTCCAGCCCGTACAGCGCTGCCTTCTGCCCGACATGCGGGGCGCAGATGGCGAGGCAATCCATGACCTTGCGTGCCTGGGACAGCAGACCGGCGTCGGCGATTACCGCGCCGACCCGATAGCCGGCGAGGCTGTAGACCTTGGAGAAGCTGTAGAGCTGGACCAGCGTGCGCTGCCAGCCGGGCCGCTGGAACAGTCCGTGCGGCGCCCGCCCCTCCCAATCCGGAAAGTCGCGGTAGGTCTCGTCGAGCAGCAGCGTCACACCGCGCCGCTCGCACAGTTCGTACAGCGCTGCGATGGCCTCGGGCGAGGCGATGGCGCCGGTCGGGTTGTTGGGGGAGATCAGCACCAGCGCGCGGGTGCCGGCGTCGATCAGCCGCTCGGCCTCCGCCGGGTCGGGGACCAGCCCGTTCTCCTCGCGCAATGCCAGCGGCCGGGCCTCGATGCCCAGCATGTCCAGCGTCATCTTGTGATTGAAGTACCAGGGAGCGGGCAGGATCACGTTGTCGCCGGCCCGCGCCAGCCCCATCACCGCCACCGCGAAGGCCTGGTTGCAGCCGGCGGTGATGAGCACCTCGTTCGCCGCGACCTCCGCGCCATAAAGCAAGCCGGTGCGCCGGGCCAGCGCCGCGGTCAGCGGCGGGATACCGTCGATGGCGGTGTAGCGCGCGGTGTCCGGCGCCAGCACCTGCTCGGCCAGATGGGCGGTCAGCGCGTCGGCGGGCGGGTAGCCGGGCACCGCCTGACAGAGGTCGATCAGCGGCTTGTCCGCCGGAAAGCTGCGGCCCTCGACCCAGCGCCACGCCTCGGCGATGGGCGGGGCCTCGGTGGCGGCGACGAGCGGGTTGACGTCTCTGCGGTCCATTCCCTGATGTCCAGTCTGCGAGGTCCGATTTTTATGGGGCGCCATGGTGGACCGCGTCGCCGGGCTCACGCAAGGGACCAGCGCGGGAAGACCACGCATGGCAGGCCAAGCGGAGGCAAAGCAGGGGTCAGGCGCCGCCCAGCACCGCGTCCGGCTTTCGGCCCACCAGGGACTCATAGACCTCGGGGTCGGTCGCCCCCTCCGATCCGAAGACCAGCACGCGGGCATCCGGGGCGAGGCCCAGGCTGGCGCGGGTCGCCGGGTCCGCCGCGGCGCAGAGCAGGCCGGCCAGACCGGCCACGCCGGACTCCCCGCCCACGATGGGCCGCCCGCCGTGCCGACCCTCGGCCAGCAGGCGCATGGTCGCCACCGCCGCGTCGTCGGGGACGGTCAGGAAATCGTCGGCCCCACGCTCCAGGATCGCCCAGGCCAGCAGGGACACCTCACCGCAGGCCAACCCGGCCATCAGCGTCTCCAGATCGCCCTTGGACGGCGTCGGACGGCCGTTGACGGCGCTCTGGTAGAGGCAGTCGGCGGCGTGCGGCTCCACCACCACGAAGCGCGGGCGCTGGCGGCCCAAGCTTTCCCACAGATGGCCGCAGACGGCGGCGGGCAAGGCCCCCACCCCGCCTTGCACGAAGACGTGGGTCGGGCGCTCGCTGGCCGGAAGCTGGCCGATCGCTTCCTCCACCATCACGGTGTAGCCCTGCATCACGTCGCGGGGGATGTCCATGTAGCCGGTGTAGGAGGTGTCGGAGACGACGTGCCGGCCATGCTCCCGCGCGTCCACCGCGGCCTGCCGCACCGCGTCGTCGTAGTTGCCCGCGACACGGACGACGCGGGCGTCGAAGGACTCGATGGCCTGCTGCCGCCCTTGCGAGCAGTTTCCGGGAATGTAGATGACGCAGCCGCAGCCGAACACCTGCGCGCCCCAGGCGACGGAGCGGCCGTGGTTGCCGTCGGTCGCCGTGGTCACCGTGATGCCGCGGGTCACCTTGGCGTAGCGCCCGACCACCAGATCCAGCGCGGTCACCGGCACGCCGGGCACGCGGGCCTGCACCTCGCGCACCAGAAGGCGCAGCACGGCGTAGGCGCCGCCCAGCGCCTTGAAGCTGTGCAGGTTGAAGCGGCTGCTCTCGTCCTTGTACCAGATGCGGTCAATGCCGGCGGCGCGGGCCAGCCCGCTCAGCGAGCGCAGCGGGGTCGGGGCGTACCCCGGCCAGGCACCGATCTCCGTCATCGCGTCCTGGAAGGCGGCGCGGCTCAGGATCGCCCGTTCCGCGGAGCCGTAGGGCTGGTCCGTGTCGGCGCGCGGATTCGAAAAAAGACGCGGGGTGCCAAGCGGCGGCAGGTCGGACATCGTGTTCGCTCTCCAGCGCCGCAAGGACGGCCGCAGTCACGAAAGCATTGCCGGCCACGCCGCGTCAAGCCACGCGCGTTGTCCCCGGACAAAGCGCCGCGAGCTGTGCTAACAGCGCCTCCCCCCGCGGTCCGGCCAGTGTGCCGAAGGCGGCGGGGTCCCCGTTCCTCAAGGAGATGGTTCCGTCGTGACGACCGGTTTCAACACCACCGCCGCCGACCAATTGAAGCAGTTCGCCGACCGCATGGAGCGGTTGATGGACGAGATCGACGGCCTGAAGGCCGACCTGAAGGACCTGCGCAGCGAGGTCAAATCCGCCGGCTTCAACATCAAGGCGCTCGACAAGCTGGTCGCCATCCGCCGCAAGGACGCCGGCGAGCAGGAGGCCGAGCTGCTGAACGACCTGATGCTCTACGCCCACGCCACCGGCACGCCGCTGGACATCGTGGTCCCCGAGCCGGCCGAGTAACGACTTAAACAAAGGATTGTTGCGAAGCCGCATCATGATTGTTCCGGGAGCGCAACATGACGTTTCGCTCCCGGAACATGTCGTTGCGAAAGCGCATCAAAGCGCTGAAAGCTTAGCGCTTCCACTCGCGGCTGGATTTCACGAAGTCGGTCAGGGTGACGCCGATCTTGTCGTCCACGATGACCACCTCGCCGCGGGCGACGAGGACGCCCTCCACATAGACGTCGGTCGGGTCCTTCAAGTGCCGGTCCAGCTCCACGACGGCGCCGCGGCCCAGCTTCAGAAGGTCGCGGACACGCAGCATGGCGGTGCCGATGACCACCTTGATCTCGACCGGCGCGTCGCCGATGGCGAAGGCGTCGCTGCTCATGTCGTCGGACGAGCCGGCGCCCAGCAGATCGTCGATGTTGGCCATGCCGCACTCCTTCAACCCGGGTCAACCGGACCCTTCAACCGACTAGAGGTACCGCACCGGGCGCGCCGGGGCAACGGCGACCGTCGCCACAGCCTGCGACAAGGAAGGGAAACAACAGCGCAGATTTGGTTTTCCTGCGCCGCCTTGTGTTTGATACCCTGACTTCCCGACGTGAAACCAGCCGCGAAGGCAGAGCCATGACGACCGATTCTCAACGCCCGCTGGTGGACAGCGCCTGGCTGAAGGGCGCCCTCGACCGCCCCGACCTCGTGGTTCTGGACGTGCGGACGCCGCCGGCGGGCGGCTTCATCCCCGGTTCGATCCATTCCGACTACGCCAAGGCCGGCTGGCGGGCGACGGTGGATGGCGTTCCGGGCCTGCTGCCCGAGACCGCCGTTCTGGAAGGGCTGATCGGCGGGCTGGGAATCGGCAACGGGGATCACGTCGTTCTGGTCGCCAGCGGCCTCAGCGCCGCCGACATGGGCAACGCGACGCGCGTCTATTGGACCTTCAAGTCGCTGGGCCACGACCTGTCTCTTATACACA
>NZ_JAUQTX010000006.1:0-62404 GCF_059803775.1 Azospirillum sp. UFLA03-27
CGTATAATCGTCGGCAGCGTCAGATGTGTATAAGAGACAGCGGTTGCGGGGCGGTGGAGACCGGACGGGCGCCGCGGGCGAGATCGCGGAACGACAGGCCGGCCCTCGACAGCATGATTCGCGCGGCGCGCAGAGCGGACTGGGCCTCGCCCTGATGCTCCGACTCGGCCATGGCAAGGACTTTGGCGAGTTTGTCTGGGTCCATCCGAGGGGTCGGGGTCCGGAGGCGATTTTTCGCGTCGATGGGCGAACGGGCGCAAACTACCACATCTTATTGGATTGGGCATCTCCACATCTCGGCGGTGCGGCACGCCTTTTCCTCCTACCCCCGTCTCGCGCCGTCCCTCCTTCCATCGAGGCGGACCGGCTTATGGACGCGCCGGAGGGTCGTTTCGTGAAACAACCTTTTCACTCGACTCGCGAGGGTCCTACCGCCAAATTGTCGGTACCATGACGGCACGAACCGTTTCCGACGCCTGTTCCGGTGCGCCTGACACCCCGCCGGACTTCACCGTTCGCTTCTGGGGCGTGCGCGGCAGCATCGCCTCCCCAGGGCCGGACACGGTCCGCTACGGCGGCAACACCCCCTGCGTCGAGCTGCGCTGCGGGGACGCTCTCCTGGTCCTCGACGCCGGCACCGGCTTGCGCCCGCTGGGCGAAACGCTGATGCGCCAGGGGGAGCCGGTGGACGTCGATCTGCTGCTGACCCACAGCCACCTCGACCACATCTGCGGCCTGCCCTTCTTCGCGCCGGCCTTCGACGCGGCGAGCCGCGTGCGGATCAGGGCCGGTCATCTGGAGCGGGAGCGGACGATGCGCTCCGTCCTGGAATGCATGATGTCGGCACCGCTGTTCCCGGTACCGGTGGAGATCTTCCGGGCCGACTGCACCTTCCATGATTTCGTCAGCGGCGAGACGCTGGCGGTGAAACCGGGAGTCACCGTGCGCACCGCCGCGCTGAACCACCCGGACGGGGCCACCGGTTACCGCGTGGAGTTCGCCGGGCGCAGCCTGTGCTACGTCACCGACACCGAGCATCCCGCCGAGGGCCGCGACCCCGCCGTGATGGAGCTGGTGCGCGGCAGCGACCTGCTGATCTACGACTGCACCTACACCGACGACGAATACGCCGCCCGCATCGGCTGGGGCCATTCGACCTGGGAGGAGTGCCTGCGCATCGCCGACGAGGCCGATGTGAAGCGCGCGGTCATCTTCCATCACGACCCCCGGCGCAGCGATGCCGACCTGGACGTCATCGCCACCGCCGCCGAAGCCCGGCGCCCCGGCACGCTGGTTGCCCGCGAAGGCATGGCGCTTCCCCTCTGATCGACAACTATCCCCTTGGACAGTGATGCGCCAAGGACACGGCCAAGCCTCCGTTCGCGTCCCGTGGCCCGTTGTCACTGCCGGATCGTGTGACAATTATGGTATGAAAGCCGCCTGCAACCGCAGAGAGAACTCTGGGGAGACGCATGCGGCATCTTCTGCGCTTATCGTTGCTGGGCCTGCTCGCCGGCGGAACGCTCGCCGGCTGCGCCTCCACTCCGGGTTCCCAGGCCTCGTTCGAGGGCGGCCCCCGTTCGATCGTCCTGCACCATCCCGCCAGCGGCGAGACGGTCAGCGTCACCTACCGCCACGCCGACGGCTATGATCCTCAAGCTCTGGACCGCATCGCCAGCCTGTTCCGCGACCGCCGCACCGGCGAGACGGTGCCCGTCGATCCCACCCTGGTGGAGCTTCTGGCCGACCTGCGGGACCGCTGCGGCGCCGACGCCGACACGCCGGTCCACATCACCTCGGGCTACCGCTCGCCGCTGACCAACGTCACGCTGGCCCGCAGCAACCCGAATGTGGCGGAGAACAGCTATCACCTGCGCGGGCAGGCCGCCGACATCTCCATCCCCGGCGTCCCGCCCCGCCGCCTCGCCGACGAGGCCGCGGCCCTGCAGCGCGGCGGCTACGCGCTCTACCCCCACACCGGCCACGTCCATGTGGACACCGGCCCGGTCCGCACCTGGAGCCCGAAGGGCGCCGATCCCCGCATCCTGGAGGCCAGGGCGACCCCGGCGAAGGCCGCGTCGGGCAAGGCGGCCGCCGCCAAGCCCGCTCCCACCGTCCCGCGGACGCAGGTCGCGGCGGCGGAGCCCACCCCGCCGAAGCGTACTCCGGCCAAGGCCGCGCCCGCCTCCACCCCCGCGAAGGGCGGTGACGCCGACCTCGCCCGTGTCCGCATGGTGCTGGCCTCCCTCAAGGAGCAGCCGGAGCCTGCGGCAAAGAAGAAGCCCTGAGCTTTACCGATACGGGTCCGCGGCGTCCCGCAGTCCGTCGCCGAGGAAGTTGAAGCTCAGCACGGTCACGATTACCGGCAGCACCGGCAACATCAGCCAGGGGTACAGCGCCACCACGTTGATGTTCTGCGCCTCGGTCAGCAGCACCCCCCAGCTGGTGATCGGCGGGCGCAGGCCGAGGCCGAGGAAGCTCAGCGCCGTCTCGCCCAGGATCATGCCCGGAATCGCCAACGTCGCCGAGGCGATCAGGTGGCTCATGAAGCTGGGCAGCAGGTGCCGCCCGATGATGCGTGCCGGGCTGGCCCCCATGAGCTGGGCGGCGGTGGTGAAGTCCTCCTCGCGCAGGGCCAGCAGCTTGGACCGCACGGCGCGGGCGAGGCCCGTCCATTCCAGAAGGCCCAGGATCACCGTGATCCCGAAATAGATGAAGATCGGGTTCCAGGTGACGGGCAAGGCGGCGGACAGGGCCATCCACAGCGGCAGCTCGGGGAAGGAGCGGATGATCTCGATCAGCCGCTGGATCAGGTTGTCCACCCAGCCGCCGTAATAGCCGGCGATGCCGCCGATCACGATGCCCAGCACGAAGCTGACCGCGACGCCGATCAGCCCGATGGTCAGCGAGATGCGCGTCCCGTAGATCATCCGCGACAGCAGGTCCCGCCCCAGCCGGTCGGTGCCCATCAGGAACAGCGTCCCGCCGTCGGCCGGGCAGGCGAGGTGCCAGTCGCTCTCCACCAGCCCCCAGAACTCGTAGCGGTCGCCGCGGCAGAAGAAGCGGATCGGCTGCACCTTCGTGGGGTCGGGCGTGTAGTCCCGTTTCAGGATCTCCATGTCCAGGCGGTAGGTGTAGCCGTAGACGAAGGGGCCGACGAACTGCCCCTCGTGGAACAGGTGCACGGTCTGCGGCGGGGCGTGGATGAAGTGGGAATTGCGGCTGTCCACCGCGTAGGGCGCCAGGACCTCGCTGACCAGGGTCGAGGCGTAGAGCAGCAGCAGCACGATGCCCGACGCCACCGCCAGCTTGTGCCGCCGCAGCTTCCACCAGACCATCCGCCATTGCGAGGCGGTGGTGAAGCGCTCCTGCTCGGGCGACAGCCGCTCGACCTCGTCGGGGTCCCAGGGGGCGGTGTCGACGGTGTGGGGCAGGGGCGTCTGGGTCGGAAGCGCGCTCATCGGCTGGCTCCCCCGCTCAGGCGGATGCGCGGGTCGAGCGCGGCCAGCGCCAGATCGGACAGGAAGACGCCGATCACCGTCAGCACCGCCAGGAACATCAGGAAGGACCCGGCCAGATACATGTCCTGGCTGCGCAGCGCCTGGAGCAGCATCGGCCCCGTCGTCGGCAGCGACATCACCACCGACACGATGGCGGCGCCGGAGACGACCTGCGGCAGCAGGTTGCCGATGTCCGACACGAAGGGGTTCAGCGCGACCCGCAGCGGGTATTTCACCAGCGCCCGCCCCGGCGGCAGGCCCTTGGCCCGGGCGGTGACGACGTAGGGCTTGTGCAGCTCGTCCAGCAGGTTGGCGCGCAGGCGGCGGATCATCGCGGCGGTGCCGGCGGTGCCGATGACGATCACCGGAATCCACATGTGCTCGAACACGCTCATCGCCTTGCCCCAGCTCCAGGGCTGGCCGATGTAGCGCGGGTCCATCAGCCCGCCGATGGAGGTGCCGAACCACACGTTGGCGAAGTACAGCATGACCAGCGCCAGCAGGAAGCTGGGCGTCGCGAGACCCAGGAAGCCCAGGAAGGTCAGGACGTAGTCGCCCAAGCTGTACTGCCGCGTCGCCGAATAGATGCCGATGGGGAAGGACACCACCCAGATGAACAGGATGGTCGCGAAGGACACGATGGCGGTCAGCGACAGCCGGTCGCCCACCACGTCCGATACCGGCAGGTTGTATTCGAAGGAATAGCCGAAGTCGCCGCGCAGCATGCCGGCCAGCCACAGCGCGTACTGCTCATACATGGGCCGGTCGAGCCCGTAGGTCTCGCGCAGCATGGCCAGCCGTCCCTGGTCTATGCTCTCGCCCCGGCTCTGCATCTCGTTGACCAACGTCGTCAGATAGTCGCCGGGGGGAAGCTGGATGATGACGAAGGTGATGACGCTGATCGCCAGCAGCGTCGGGATCATGATGAGGATGCGGCGGATCACGTAGCCCAGCATGGCCTCACCCCTTTCCGTCGAACCAGAAGCCGTCGGGACGGTACAGCCCGAAATGCGCGCCGGGGTCGTAGTTGAACAGACCCTCCTCCGGCACGTTGCGCAGGGTGCGACGCGCCACCACCGGCTGCGGCACACCGGCCACCGTGCCGATGGTGAAGACCTGATCGGCGTTGAGCGTCAGGATGCGCGTCCAGGCCGCCGCCCGCCCTGCCTCGTCCGGGGCATCGCGCCAAGCGCGGAAGGCCTCCAGAAGGTCGCGCGCCTCGGGCATGTCGGGGCGCTCGCCGTCCTTGCCCATGGTCTGGAAGAACTGGCCCCATTTCGGCCACTGGTACTTGGCCTGATCGACCGGCACCAGCTCGCCAGGGCTCATGTCCGCGGTGGCGATGGCGTTGTCCAGCCCGCGCGAGATGGACATGCAGGTGTCGCCGGCGAAGATGCGGTTGCGGAAGACGTCGAGCTGCGAGGAGCGGATGTAGAGCCGCGCCCCGACGCGCCGCCAGCCGTCGGCGATCAACTCCAGCGCGTCGGTCTCCTCCGTGCTTTCCCCGGCCGTCTCCACGACGATCTCCAGCGGGCGGCCGTCGGGCAGCAGGCGGACGCCGTTGACGTCGCGCTTGGTCAGGCCGATTTCGTCGAGCAGCCGGTTGGCCTGCCGGACGTCGAACTGCGCCCAGCGGTCGCGGTAGGCCGGCACCCACAGGGGCGAGACCTCCAAGAGCGTGTTGTTGGACGGGATGGCGAGGCCGTAATAGATGACCTGGTTCATCTCTTCGCGGTCGATGGCCAGCGACAGGGCGCGGCGGTAGCGCACGTCGCGGTTCAGCGCGCGCCACACCGGGTCGTTGCAGTTCAGGTTGGGGAACAGCGCCACCTGCGCCCCGATGCCGGTGCGCCACAGCGTGACCCGTTGGTCGTTGCGCTTCGCCCCCTGCTTCAGGAAGGTGTAGTTGTCGAACCGCAGGTAGCGTGCCTGGAGGTCGCTCTCGCCCGCCCCCGTCTTGGCCGGGATGATCTTGGCGTCGGCCACCGTCATGATGACCCGGTCGATGTAGGGCAACTGCCGCCCCGCCGGGTCCACCCGATGGAAATAGGGGTTTCTTACGAAAATGAAACGTTCCGCGGGCGGAGCGGTTGTCGGAACCCAGGGCTGCAGGGTGGGCAGGTCCGGGTTGTCGAACTCGGTCAGATTGTCCTTGCGGTTGTGAAGCTGCTGCCAGCTTTTCTGCCGCTCCGCCTCCACGCGCTGCTTCAGCTCCAGCGGCTCGGTGAAGCGGGGGTGGAAGCGCCGCAGGTAATGGGCCGGGGCGTAGATCTCCACCGGCTTGGCCCCGGCCAGCATCGGCAGGAAGAAGGGGTTGGGGCGGGTCCACGTGTAGCGCACCGCCGCGGCGTCCAGCACCTCGAACTTGGGCGCCTCCCCGGCCACCATCATCTCCGGCGGCGGCCCGCCGGGGGAGCGCTTGGGGTTGTTGGCCATGTCCTCCCACCAGTAGCGGAAGTCCTCCGCCGTGAAGGGATGGCCGTCCGACCAGCGGTGGCCGCGGCGCAGCGTGAAGGTGAAGATCCGCCCTTCCTCCACATCCACCCGCTCCAGGATGTCGGGGACGATGCGCAGGCTCGGGGTCAGCGCGACCAGCCGGGCGTAGCTGTAGACGTAGATCAGCCGCGTGTCCTTGGTCCGCGCCATCAGCAGGCGCAGGTCGCCGCCGTGGCGCCCCGGCGATTGCCAGGGCCGGTCCATCGGCTCGACCAGGGGGGTGAGCGGCAGCCGCTTCTCCACCGGCGGCAGCGATCCGGCGCCGACCGCGTTCTCCAGCATCGGCGTCTCGACCGCGTCGAAGGCGCTGAGTCCGAGGAAGGCAAGCAGCAGCAGGGCGGGGCGGGCCAGCCTCATCACGCCACCTCCCGCACGCGGATGGCGGCGTCGGCGCGCACGCAATGGCCGCCGCCGAGATCGACCAGATGGGGCTGGTGGTCCTCGTCGATGGTGAAGGGGGCCGGCCAGCGCGCGGGGTCGGAGGCGCGGCCTTCCTCCAGGTCAGTCAGCGACAGCGGGCGGCTGGGGTCCGGTTCCGGCACGGCGGCCAGCAGGGCGCGGGTGTAGGGGTGGACCGGGTTGCGGAACAGCGCCTCGCGCGGCGCCGACTCGACGATGCGGCCGCGGCACATCACCAGGATGCGGTCGGCCATGTAGTCCACCACGGCCAGATTGTGGCTGACGAACAGGTAGGTCAGGCCGAGCCGTTCCTTCAGGTCCTTCAGCAGATTGAGAACCTGCGCCTGGATCGACACGTCGAGCGCCGACACCGGCTCGTCGAGCAGCAGAAGTTCGGGCCGCAGGGCCAGCGCGCGGGCGATGCCGATGCGCTGGCGCTGGCCGCCGGAGAAGCTGTGCGGGTAGCGACGCAGATGCCGCGCGTCCAGCCCGACCAGCCCCATCAGCTCCTTGACCCGCGCGGCGCGCTCCGCCTCGTCGCCGATGCCGTGGATGACCAGCGGTTCTTCAATGATGTCGAAGACGGTCATCCGCGGGTTCAGGGAACCGAAGGGGTCCTGGAAGACGAACTGCACCTTGCGGCGGAAGGCGGTCAGCGCGGCGCCCTCCAGCCCCAGCACGTCGACGATCCGGCCATGGTCGTTGAAGCGCACTCCGCCGGCGTCTGGAGTCAGGGCGCGCATCAGGATCTTCGACAGGGTGGTCTTGCCGCAGCCCGACTCGCCGACCAGCCCGACGCATTCGCCGCGCGCGATGGCGAAGCTGACATCGTCCACCGCCAGCGTGCCGGCCCCGGCCTTGGCGCCGAACCAGCCGGCCTTGCGCGCGCCGTAGCGCTTGCGCACCCCCTCGACCGCCAGCAGCGGCCCCGCCGCGTCGGCGCCGGGCGGCCAGGGCTGGTGGTCCTTCTCCAGCAGGCTGCCGCCCTGCGACGTAATCGAGCGGATCGGCACCAGCCGTTCCCCCGGCGCCATGTGGAAGCGCGGAACGGCGCGCAGCAGCGCCTTCAGATAGGGGTGGCGGGGATCGGCGAAGATGTCCTCGCGCGTGCCGGATTCCATGATCCGCCCGCGGTGCATCACCACCACCTCGTCAGCGAGGTTGGCGACCACCCCCAGATCGTGGGTGATGAGCAGCACGGCCATCCCGAGATCGGCCTGGAGGTCCTTGATCAGCTTCAGGATCTGCGCCTGGATGGTGACGTCCAGCGCGGTCGTCGGCTCGTCGGCGATCAGCAGGGCAGGGCGGCAGACCAGCGCCATGGCGATCATCGCGCGCTGGCGCAGGCCGCCCGACAGCTCGAACGGGTAGGTGTCCAGCGCCCGCTTCGGGTCGGGGAAACGCACCCGGCGCAGCATGTCCTCGGCTTGCGCGCGGGCCTGCCGGGCGGTCACCCGCTGGTGCAGCCGCACCGCCTCGCCCACCTGGTCGCCCACCGTGTGCAGGGGCGACAGCGAGGTCATCGGCTCCTGGAAGATGATCGAGATGCGGCCACCGCGCAGCGCCCGCATCGCCGTGCCGTCGGCCTTCAGCCCGGCGATGTCGACAGGGCCACCACTCTTGTTTACTGGGCCCTCGCTGACGATTCCGTCGTCGAACAGGATTGTCCCGCCTGCGATGGCGGCGTTGCGGGGCAGGATGCGCAGGATCGACTGCGCCGCCACCGACTTGCCCGAGCCGGATTCCCCGACCAGGGCGACGGTGGACCCCGCCCGCACCCGGAAGGACACGCCGCGCACCGCATGGACCACGCCGCCCGGCACCTGGAAATCGACCTTCAGGTCCTCCACCCGGAGCAGCGTGCGGCTCATGGCGCCGGCCTCTTTTCGTTGGGGTCCTCCGGCGGCTCGATGCCGAGAGCGATCAGATTGTCCACCGTCACCGGGGTCAGCGCCACGCCGTTGCGCCCGGCGGCGAGGGCGGCCTGTTCGATCACCGCGTCGAAGCCCTCCAGGTTGCTGTCGAAGCGCAGGGTCTTGCCGCCACCGGTCAGCGCCGCCTGCATCCAGCCGTCGTCGCGCCCCCGCCTGGTCGCGTAATAGCGCAGCTTCAGCCCGGACAGCGCATCCCAGCGGATGGCGCCGCCCAGCGGCCCGTCGGCCCGCAAGCCCTCGCCGTCCATGGTCAGGCGGGTCAGCTGGCGTTGCAGGGTGCGCGCCGCGAAGACCGCGAACAGCAGCGCGCAGGCCGCCAGCGGCACGGCGATCCAGGGGATGACGGGCAGGAAGGCCAGCGGCAGCACCGTCAGCGCCAGCCCCGCCCCGGCCCGCGCGTAGTCGCCGGCGAGCGCCCCGGCGGGGTAGCGCATCTCCGCGACGCTCGGCGTCTCTCCGGTCGAGGGTCTGGCCATGGGCAGCTCGGCCATGTCTCAGCGAAGTCCTTCTGCGGCGAATGGGGTGGCGAACAGGGTATCAGCGGACAGCCAACGAGCCGCCGGGTGGCGGCGGGTCACGGTCAGGAAACGCGCGGTGAAGGCCCAGGTTTCACCGTCCATCGCCAAATGATGCGTCAGCAGGCCGGTCGCCTCCGCCGCGTCCACCGCGCCCAGCCGCCGGGCGCGCAGATGGGCGACCGTCATGCCCAGCGACTCCGCGTCGCCCAGGAAGCGCTTGCCGTCCTTCCAGGCCACCGGATCGATGTGTGTATTGACACACATCATGTTGACGGTTGACACACGTCTCGGCCCGAACACCGACAGGCCGGCGAAGCCCGCACCGGGCAGGCCCGCGGCCACGCCGGGCGCGATGCGGTTCCAGGGCGGCACCAGAACGGGCAGGGCGCGCGGCCCGAACCGACGGTCCAGCACGCTCCGCCCCTCGGCCAGTTCCGCCAGCACAGCGGCGGCGGGCCGGTCCGCGCCAAGTTCCGCCTTCTTCGCGGGGGGAGCGGCGTGGTTGGTGTGCGACCAGCCATGCTGAAGCACCGTGACGGTGGGGGCCGCGTCCACAACGGGGGCGAGGGCGTCCGTGACCCCGGCGGGGATGACGGCCAGGGCCAGCGGCGCCCCGGTCTCGACGGACAGGGCGACCATCCGGTCGAGCGCTGGCGTCGGCTCGACGGCGTCGTCGTCACGCCACCAGAGGGTGGCGGTGCGCCCGGCGGCGGCCCAGGCGTCCAGCTCGGCGGTCAACGCGTCCCAACCGGCGCGCGGCGGGCTGTCGGAAGGGGCGGTCATGGTCATCGTAAGGCTGGGCCGAGGCAGGGGATCAGCCCCAGCATGGCCCCCGCACCGGAAAAATCCAAGCGTCTTGATTGGCTTAGCGACTGTTGCCTTGGCGGTAGGCCACCGCGTCCAACAGCAGCCGGGCGGTGGCGGCGGCACCGTCCAGGCGCAGCGGGATGGCCGGCGCCGGGGGCAGGGCGAGCGCCCTGGCAACGCCCGCGGCCAGGGTTTCCGGGGTCAGGGTGGCTTCGTCGACCACGGCCAGCCGGCCCCGCTCCTCCAGCAGGCGGGCACGGGTGGCCTGCTCCGTCTCGCTGCCCGCGGCGAAGGGAACGACGACCGCCCGGCAGCCGGCCTGGAGCACGTCGAGCGCGGTGTTGTAGCCGGCCTGGCTGATCGACAGGCGGCAGCGGCGGAGCAGGGCGGGGAAGTCGGGCCGCGCCCGCTCCACGACGGTGCCCGGCGGTGCCGCGGCGGCGAGCGCGCGGAAATCCGCCTCCGGCACGTCCGGACCGGCCAGCAGGCGCCAGGGTGCGTCAAGTCCAGCGGGAGTTGACGCACGCACCGCCAGGGCCGCCCGCAGCAGCGGCAGGCCGACCGCGCCGCCGCCCACCGACACGATCACCTCGCCGGTGCCGTCGGCGCCGGTCGCAGCGCCGCCCTGCGAGGCCGCGACGTAACCGGTGTAGCGGATGCGGTCGGCGATCCGCGCGGCGGCTGGGAAGGTCGCCGCGAAGGGGATCAGCTCCGGGTCGCCATGGACCAGCACATGGTCGAACAGCCGTTCCACCGTCGAAACGGTTTCCTCCAGCCGCTCCGGCTTGGCCTTGGTCACCAGGATGTCGCGCACCGACGCGGCGGTGACCGCCCCGCCGGCCTTGGCGGCCTCCAGCAGCGGCAGAAGCTCGAACCGGAAAGCGCGGCGCCCGAAGGGGAAGGATTCGATCAGCAGCGCGTCGGGCCGTACCCGCTCATGGGTTTCCAGAACCGCGGCGCGGCGCCGGGCGCGCCACGCGTCGTCGATGGGCCGGTCGTGCTCGTCGAGCAGGGTCTTGAAGCCGCTGTCGGCGGCGCGGGCGGGGGGAAGCTGGACGATCTCCGCCGCCGGGCCGTAATCGATCCCCGGCACCGGATGCCCGCCGCGCAGCACGGTGACGGCGACGCCCGCCTCGGCCAGTCCCCGGGTGATCAGCGCGGCGCGGCGGTCGTGGCCGATGCCCAGCAGATGCTGGACGTGGAAAAGAACATGCATAAGTTGTCAGATCGCCCGGGCGGCCAGCACCTCGCGCAGGCGCGTCGTCGTCTGCTCCAGGCGGTGGGCCAGGGAACGCATGATCTCCAGCCCCATCTGCGGGAAGTCGGCGATCATCTGAAGGAAATGGTCCTTTGGCACGCACAGCGCTTCCAGGTCGGTGCTGGCACGGACGGTGGCGGTGCGCGGCACGTCGCACAGGATGGCGATCTCGCCGACGATCTCGTTGGACCCCAGCGTCGCGACGGCCAGCGGCCCGCCGGGGCCGGTCACGATCACCTCCGCCTCCCCGCGCAGCAGGATGTAGGCGCAGGTGCCCATCTCGTCCTGCTCGAACAGGATGTCGCCGGACCGGAAGCTCAACCGTTCGCTGGTGAAGGCGAGAAGCTTGAGCTTGGCAGTGTCGATGTTGGCGAACAGGGGAATCCTGCGCAGGCAATTGACTTCTTCGGCGATGCTCATGCCGTCTGCCTCCTCAACGCCGCCGGCCTTATTCGGCGGACACCAATTCATGCAACAACGTACCGGGCCTGTTCAACTCGTCGAAGCGCCCATGTTCGGCGATTCGCCCGTCCTTCATTACAATGACTCGCTCGAACGCCCGTGCCAAGCCGGCGCGGTGCAGAACCCACACAAGACCACATCCTTTGCGTTCCCCCATGATGGCCGAATGCACCTTGGTCTGGCTGCTGGTGTCCAGGCCGCTGGTCGCCTCGCTCAGCACCAGCAGGTCCGGCCGCTTCAGCAGGGCGCGGGCCAGCGCCGCCTTCTGGCGCTGCGCCGCGGACAGGCGCGACCCGGCGACCCCCACGGGATGGTCCAGCCCGACCTCGACGATGGTGTCGCGCAGGTGAAGCTGGTCCACCAGATCCGCCACGATGCGGCCCACCTTGGATTGCACCTGCGCCTGCCCGTAGACCATCTTGCCGAACAGGATGTTGTCCTGGATGCTGGCCGCGGCGTTGTAGGCCTTTGGGTCGAAGAAGGCGACGGCGTGCTTCAGGTCCGCCGGCAGGTCGCTGGCGAAGAGGTGCCGCGCCTGCAAGAGCTTCTTCTCCAGGTCCGGGGTCATCAGACCCAGACGGTGGCGGGCGCCGATCAGCTTGAAGGGCAGGGTCATCAGCCGAGTCCGCTCCTCGGGCCGCAGCGCGCCCAGCCCCTCCTTCGCGGTGCGCGCCAGGATGCCCTGATACTCCGGCAGCTCGGCGAAGCCGATGAAGGAGAAGCGCTCGAAGAACTCGTGGCCGGGCGGCAGGCCGGCGAACAGCTCGACCATGGTTTCCGCCACCTTGTGGCCGGTCTCCAGGATAGTGTCGGTCAGCCCCACCTTGTCCAGCACATGCAGCATGTAGGGGTTGGAGGCCAGCGCGTCGGTCTGGAAGATCGGGCCGACCGGCGTGCCGAACAGCAGATTCTCCGCCAGCGTGGCGTTCGCGGCGTAGCGGTCGGGGTCGAAGCGCTCCACCAGCCGCCCCAGGTCCGGGTTGTTCAGCATCGTGGCGCGCATGGCGTCGCGCGCTTCCAGCACGCGGGCGGCCACGTCGGGGCGCCGCTCCGGATCGACGGTGCGGTTGAGGCCCATGCCGTACACATCGTCCTGAAGCGAGACCATCGTCACCACGCGCAGGATGCGGGCCTTCAGGTCCTCCGGCCCGTCGCAGCCGGCGGCGGCGTAGTCGATCCAGTCGGCGTCCACGTCGTCGGTGGCGTTGCCGGACAGCACCGACTCGGCCATCCGGCTCTTGCGCCGCTCCGCCGCTTCCTCACCGTCGCCGTTCTCACGCAGCGGCCGGTGGCGCAGCCCGTAGACGAGGTTGTCGTAGAGCGAGGCCGAGAACAGGTAGGGGGTGGCGCCGACATAGGCGGCGCGCCGCCCGGTCACGCTCTCGGGCAGCTCCGCATAGTCGCGCTCGCCCAGCCGGATCTGGCCCGACGAGGGCAGCAGCACGCGCGCGGCGAGCTGCGCCAGCTCGTCCCGCCCGGAGCCGACGCCGATCAGCGCAGTGTGGCCGTCCAGCGGGATGTCGCAGGTCACCCCCTCCAGGATGGGCGACCCGCCGTCCTCCCCGAACGCGACGTTGCGGAAGGACAGGCTGCCCTTGAACGGCACGTCCTCCTCCTCGCGCAGCAGGCGTTCGGCCAGCAGGTCGGGAACGTGGAACTGCTCCACCACCTGCTCGTACTTGATTCGGTTGTCCTCCTTCTGCTGGTACCAGTCGAGAAGCTCCTTCCAAGGAGCGGCCAAGTCCTTGTAGGCGGCCAGCACCGCGACCAGCGCGCCGAAGGACAGCTGACCATGGATCACCAGATAACCACCGATCGAGTAGAAGAAGAACGGGGTCAGCTGGTTTATGAAATTGTTCAGAAATTTGACAAAAAACTTTCTTTGGTAAATCTCGAAACGGATGCGGTACACGTCGCCCAGACGGTGACTGAGATCGGCGAGATGCCAGGACGCGGTGTTGTGGGTGTGCACCTCCTGGATGCCGGACACCGTCTCGCCGATGCGGTCGGCGATCTGGCGCATGGCACGTACGCGCTGTTTGCCAAGCTGATTGACCTTGCGCTGCAGCCGTGGGATGAGCCAGCCTTGGAACGGGTACAGCGACACCGCCGCTGCCCCCAGAACCGGGTCCTGGACGAAGATGAAGGCGATGTAGACCAGCAGGGTGCCGCCCTGGAACACCGGGATGGCGATGGCGTCCCCGATGAAGCCGCCCAGCGGCTCCACCTCCGCCGTGATCATGGGGATGATCTCCCCGGGCGACATCTTGCGGAAGCGGGGCAGGGGGAAGCGCAGGACGCGAACGTACAGCTCGTAGCGCAGGCGGCGCAGCATCCGCTCGCCCAGCCGGCCCTTGTAGGTGTTGATGACGTACTTGAACGCGCCGTTGACCAGCACCAAAGTCAGGAACAGTCCGCATAGGACGAACAGATAGCTGACCTGATCGAGATGGAAGCCTAGGAAGGACTCCGGCAGCTTCTTCCCGGCGATCGCCTCGTTGACGATCCTCTTCGGAAGGTCGAGCGAGGCGTAGAGGAAGGGAAAGGACGCCAGGGTCATCAGTGTCAGCACGATCTGCTGACGGACGCTGTGCCGAAGGATGAATCGGAAAATGCTGGATTCCATAGCGCCATTCTACGCAAGGGGACGCCGGTGCCGGGAGCAGGCAGAAACCTTACCCCCTCTGCCGCTTGGCCGCTGGGACTATGGTTTGCCTGCACGCGGTCTGCCGCCATTGTGACGGCGGCATGACGCACACCCGTTCATCGGCCAAGCCGCGGCCGGACACAAGAGGCCAATCGGGAGAGGTAGGAACTTCATGAGCGAACGTCCGACCTCGGGCCGCGTGCTCATCTACAGCCATGACACGTTCGGCCTCGGCCATCTGCGCCGCTGCCGGGCCATCGCCCATGCGCTGGTGGAACGCTACAGCAACCTGTCCGTGCTGATCCTGTCCGGCTCGCCCATCGTCGGCAGCTTCGACTTCCGCACGCGGGTGGATTTCGTGCGCATCCCCGGCGTCATCAAGCTGCGCAACGGCGAATACACGGCGCTGAACCTGCATCTGGACATCGACGAGATCCTGTCCATGCGGGCCTCGCTGATCCGCCACACGGCGGAGATCTACCAGCCCGACCTGTTCATCGTGGACAAGGAACCGCTCGGCCTGCGCGGCGAGGTGCGGGAGACGCTGGAGCTTTTGAAGGGCCGCGGCGTGCCGCTGGTGCTCGGCCTGCGCGACGTGATGGACGAGCCGGCCCTGCTCGCCCCGGAGTGGGAGCGCAAGAAGGTCCTGCCGGCGCTGGAAAACCTGTACGACGAGATCTGGGCCTACGGCCTGCCGCAGATCTGCGACCCGCTGGAGGGGATCGAGGTCCCGCAGTCGGTGCGCGACAAGATGGTCTACACCGGCTACCTGCACCGCACCGTGCCCCCGGCGGTCCCGCACGGTCCCGGCCTGCCGGATGAACCCTACATCCTGGTCACCCCCGGCGGCGGCGGCGACGGCGAGGCGCTGGTCGACTGGGTGCTGCGCGCCTACGAGAGCGATCCCGGCATCCCCTACCGCGCCGTGCTGGTGTTCGGCCCCTTCATGCAGCCGGACCTCCAGGCCGAGTTCCTGGCCCGGGCGGAAGCCCTGCCCAACGTCGAGGCCACCGCTTTCGAGGCGCGGATCGAGCGGCTGATGCAGGGGGCGGTGGGGGTGGTCGCCATGGGCGGCTACAACACTTTCTGCGAGATCCTGTCCTTCGACAAGAAGGCGCTGATCGTCCCGCGCGAGGTGCCGCGGCGCGAGCAGACCATCCGCGCCGCCCGCGCGCAGGAACTGGGTCTGGTCTCCGTCCTGATGGACGACGGGGTGCGCGACGCCGCGGCGATGGCGGCGGCGCTGCGCCGGCTGCCCTGGCAGGCGCCGCCCTCCTCGGTCGTGGTGCCGGGCCTGCTCGGCGGGTTGGAGAGCGTCAACCGCCTGTCGGCCCGCTATCTGCCGGAACCGTCCTCCGAACCCTGCGTTTCGGAGCGCCAGCTGGCCGCCGGGGACGCCGCGTGACCGTTGCCGTCATCGTGAAGGGCTGGCCCCGCCTGTCGGAAACCTTCATCGCGCAGGAGATTCTGGGGCTGGAACGGCGGGGGTTGCGTCAACTGATCGTCAGCCTGCGTCAACCGACCGACAAGGCGGTGCACGAACTGAACCGCCGCGTCACCGCCCCGGTGACCTATCTGCCCGAATATCTGCACGACGCGCCCGCCCGCGTGCTGCGCGCGCTGGCCGCGGCGCGGCGGCGCCCCGGCTGGCCGGCGGCGCGGGCCGCCTGGCTGGCCGACCTGCGGCGCGACCCCAGCCGCAACCGCGCGCGCCGCTTCGGCCAGGCCTGCGTGCTGGCGGCGGAACTGCCAGCGGACGTCACTTGGCTGCACACCCATTTCCTGCACACCCCGGCCAGCGTCGCGCGCTACGCCGCGCTGCTGACCGGCCTGCCCTGGAGCTTTTCCGCCCACGCCAAGGACATCTGGACCTCGCCGGATTGGGACCTGCGGGACAAGCTGGCCGAGGCTCGCTGGGGCGTCACCTGCACCGCGCTCGGCCTCGCCCGCCTGTGTGAACTGGCGCCGGAGCCGGAGCGGGTGGACCTGCTCTACCACGGCCTGGACTTCAGCCGCTTCCCCGCCCCGCCGGACGCGCGCCCGGCGCGCGACGGATCCGACCCCGCCGACCCGGTGCGGCTGCTGTCGGTCGGGCGGGCGGTGGAGAAGAAGGGCTTCGACCTGCTGCTCGACGCGCTGGCGCGCCTGCCCGCCGGGCTGCACTGGCGCTGGACCCACATCGGCGGCGGCGACCGGCTGTCCGCGCTGAAGGCGCAGGCGGCGGCGCTGGGGCTGGAGGGGCGGATCGACTGGCAGGGGGCGAAGGCCCAGGACGCGGTGATCGCCCAGTACCGCCGCGCCGACCTGTTCGTCCTGCCCTGCCGCACCGCGCGCGACGGCGACCGTGACGGGCTGCCCAACGTGCTGATGGAGGCGCAGAGCCAGGGGCTGGCCTGCCTGTCCACCCGCGCCGCCGCAGTGGCCGAGCTGATCGAGGATGGGGTCACCGGCACGCTGGTGGCCCCCGAGAACCCTGCCGCGCTGGCCGGTGCGCTCGAGTCGCTGCTTCGCGACCCGGCCCGCCGCGCGGCGCTGGCGGCGGCGGGTGCCGCGCGGGTACGCCGCGACTTCGGCAGCGATTCAGGCATTGATCGGCTTCACGATCGTTTCACAACCGGAAATAGCCAACCGTCCTTTATGCCGTTTGGGGGATGCTGTGCATTGCACGGCGGCTGATGACGGGATAGAGTGCGGCTTTGCTCCACCTTTGCGACGTCATGTCGACTCTGTCCGCCTTTCCCGAACCGGAAGTCCTTTCCTTCATCGACTTCGACGACGACAGCGATGCCGTGGCCACCAGCCACGAGCTGTCGCTGACGCGCAGCAAGCTGGGCGACATGCTCGACCTGCTGCCCGCCGGGCTGTTGATCCATCAGGAAATGGGCATCGTCTTCGCCAACCAGGAGGCGGCGCGCATCCTGGGCCAGAGCGGCGACGCCCTGGTCGGGCGCCATTTCCTGGATTTCGTCGAGGAGTCGGGCATCGACGACCAGCGGGACGCCTTCCTGCGCTGCTTGCGCCAGCAGGAGCTGGTGCGGTGCCAGGACGGGGTGATGGTGTCCACCGACGGGCAGCGCACCTGCGTCCAGGTCAGCATGTCGCCCCTGCCCTGGGACGGCTTGCCGGTCATCTACGTGCTGATCAACGACGTGACGGCGCTGAAGGAGTCGGAGGAGCGGCTGCGCCGGCTCTCGATCACCGATTCGCTGACCGGCGTGTCCAACCGCCGCCATTTCGTCGAAGCGGCGGAGCAGGAGCTGGCCCGTGCCCGCCGCTACGGCCGGCCGGTCACCCTGCTGATGCTCGACCTGGACCATTTCAAGAGCATCAACGACAGCCGCGGCCACGCCGTGGGGGACGAGGCGTTGCGGACCTTCACCGCCGCCTGCCGCGCCCTGCTGCGGGAGAACGATCTGCTGGGCCGCACCGGCGGCGAGGAGTTCGCCATCCTGCTGCCGGAGACCGACATCGCCGGGGCGCGCATGGTGGCGGAGCGCATCCGCCGCCGCACGGCGGAACTGAAGGTCCCATCGGGAGTCGAGACCGTGCGTTTCACCGTGTCGATCGGCGTGGCCTGCTGCGCCGCCGGGACGCGCGACGTGGACGCCATGCTGTCCAGCGCGGACGAGGCGCTGTACCGCGCCAAGGCCGCCGGACGGAACCGGGTCGTCTGCGCGCGGGAACCGACCCCGTTCTGAGCGTTTTTTCCACCATGACACCGGGGCCGCGATGCGCATCGCCTTTTATGCCCCGCTGAAATCCCCGACCCACCCGGTGCCCTCGGGCGACCGGCGCATGGCCCGGCTGCTGATGGCCGCGCTGGAGGCGGCCGGGCACAGGGTGACGCTGGCCTGCACCTTGCGCAGCTGGGACGACGGACGCCGTCCGGGCCGGGCGGAGCGTCTGGCGGCGCTGGGGGCGCGCTGCGCCGACCGCCTGACGGCGCGCTGGCGGGACGACCCGCCAGATCTTTGGTTCACGTATCACCTGTATCACAAGGCGCCGGACTGGATCGGCCCGGCGGTCAGCCGCCGTTTCGGCATCCCCTATGTGGTGGCGGAGGCGTCCTTCGCGGCCAAGCGGGCCACCGGCCCCTTCGCCGCCGGCCACCGCGCCGCGGAGGCGGCGATCCGGCAAGCCGCCGCCGTCGTCAACCTTGCCGGCCACGACGCGGAGGGGGTGCTGCCGCTGCTCGAATCGCCGGACCGGCTGGTGCGGCTGCGGCCTTTCCTCGACACGCGCCCCTTCGCGGCCGCCGCTGCGGAGCGCGACCGGCACCGGGCGAAGCTGGCCGAGCGTTACGGCCTGAACCCGGACGTTCCGTGGCTGCTGGCCGTCGGCATGATGCGCGGCGGCGACAAGGAACGCTCCTACGAGATCCTGGCCGAAGCCCTCTCTCCCTCCCCCGCCCAGCGGGGGAGGGCCGGGGTGGGGGCGAGTCCGCATCTGCTGATCGCCGGCGACGGTCCCGCGCGTTCCCGGATCGAGGCGCTGTTCGGGGGAGGCGCACTTACCCCCACCCCAACCCTCCCCCGCTGGGCGGGGGAGGGAGTCTTAATCCTCGGCCAGCAAGGCTCTTCGGACCTCGTCGCGCTCTACGCCGCCGCTGACCTGATGGTCTGGCCGGCGGTGAACGAAGCCTACGGCATGGCCCTGCTGGAGGCCCAGGCCGCCGGGCTGCCGGTGGTGGCGGGGCGGACCGGGGGGGTGCCGGACGTGGTGAGCGACGGGGTGACCGGCCTGTTGCCGCCGGTGGGCGACGCGGAGGCCTTCGCCGCCGCCGTCCGGGTGCTGCTCGACGACCCGGGGAAACGCCGCCGTTTCGGCGAGGCCGCACGTCGCATCGCCGCTGCGGAGCACGATCTGAGCAATGCGATGGAGGTTTTGGACACCGTCGTCCGGCGCGCCGCGCGGAAAGGGAATCCATGACCGACCTCATCATCCTGCGCCACGGGCCGACCGCCTGGAACGCCGCGCACCGTCTCCAGGGCGGCATCGACGAGCCGCTGTCCGACGAGGGCCGCGCCCGAGTCGCCACTTGGAGGCTGCCGCCGGACGTTCTGGGCTACCGCTGGGTCGCCAGCCCGAAGCGGCGGGCCTGGGAGACCGCCCGGCTGCTTGGCCTCGACCCGGTGCCGGAACCGCGTCTGGTCGAGATGGGCTGGGGCGAGTGGGAAGGCCGCCTGCTGGAGGAACTGCGGTCGAGCGGCGCCCTGACCGCGGACCGCGAGCGGATGGGCCTCGACTTCCGGGCGCCGGGCGGGGAGAGCCCGCGCGACGTGCAGACGCGGCTGATTCCCTGGCTGGCCGAGGTGGGCGCCGGAGGCGTGCCGACCGGGGCGGTGGCCCACAACGGGGTGATGCGGGCGCTCTACGCGCTGGCCACCGGCTGGGACATGGTTGGCAAGCCCGCCCACCGCCTGACCGACGGCTGCGCCCACCGTTTCCGGGTGGCGGAGGACGGGACGCCGTCGGTCGTGGCGATGAACGTGCCGCTGGCGGCGCGGTGACTCAGCGGATCATAAGTCCAGATCACACGGCGAGATCGACCATCACCGGCACATGGTCGGACGGCTTCGGCTCCCAGCCGCGGGCCTCGCGCAGGACGCGGTGGCCGGTCAGCGCGTCCTTCAGCGGCGGGGTGACCCAGATGTGGTCCAGCCGCCGGCCGCGGTCGGAGGCCGCCCAGTCCTTCGCGCGGTAGCTCCACCATGTGTAGAGCTTTTCCGTGGGCGGAACGAAATGGCGCAGCGCGTCGACCCAGCCGATGGACTTCTGCATCGCCGTCAGCTTCGCCACCTCCACCGGGGTGTGGGAGACGATTTTCAGAAGCTCCTTGTGGCTCCAGACGTCGTTCTCCAGCGGCGCGATGTTCAGGTCGCCGACCATGACCATGCGGCGGTCCGGGCTGCGCCGGGTCGTCCACCACTCGGTCATTTCGTCTACGAACTGAAGCTTGTGGGCGAACTTGTCGTTCTGTTCCGGGTCCGGAATGTCCCCGCCCGCCGGGATGTAGACGCTGTGCAGCTCGATCCCGCCGGGCAGTTCGGCGAAGACGTGGCGGCAGTCCTGCTTGCCGCACCAGTGCTGCACGTCGCGCGACGCGAAGGGCAGCTTCGACAGGATGGCGACGCCGTTGTAGCTCTTCATCCCGTGGATGTGAGCGTGGACGTAGCCCTTCCCGGCCAGCGGGGCCATCGGGAAGTCGGTGTCGACGACCTTGGTCTCCTGCAGGCAGATGACGTCCGGCTGCGCCTCGTCGATGAGGCGCAGCAGCAGGTCCATCCGCATGCGGACGGAGTTGATGTTCCAGGTGGCGATGCGCATCGTCCGGTGATCCGTATTGCCGATGTCAGGCGATGGTGACGGCGATGGAGCCGACGCCTTCGACCGCGCCTTCCAGCCGGTCGCCCGCGACCACCGGGCCGACGCCCTCCGGCGTGCCGGTGTAGATCAGGTCGCCCGGCTGCAACTCGACCAGACCCGACAGGTAGGAAATCGTTTCGGACACCGACCAGATCAGGTCGGCCAGATCGCCCTTCTGGCGCAGCTCTCCGTTGACCGACAGCGTCACCGACCCCTTGTCGGGGTGCCCGATGTCGGTGGCGCGACGCAGAGTGCCGCAGGGGGCGGACTGGTCGAAGCCCTTGCCCATGTCCCAGGGCTTGCCTTCCTTCTTGGCCGCGTTCTGCAGGTCGCGGCGGGTCATGTCCAGCCCCACGCCATAGCCGTAGACATGGTCCAGCGCGCGCTCCACCGGGATGTCGCGCCCGCCGGTGCCGATGGCCACGACCAGCTCGATCTCATGGTGCAGGTTGGCGGTCCGGGGCGGGTAGGGGATGGCGGTGCCGTCGGCGACGATGGCGTCGGCGGGCTTCATGAAGAAGAACGGCGGCTCGCGGTCCGGATCGGCGCCCATCTCGCGCGCGTGGGCGGCGTAGTTGCGGCCGACGCAGTAGATGCGGCGGACCGGGAACGGATCGCCGCCGGCGACCGGAACGGTGGGCTGGGGCCACAGGGGAATGGCGTAGGCCATGGCGCGCCTTTCTTTCGGAGGGGTGCGGTTTGGGCAACCACCCTACCGGAAAGAGCACCAGAAAAAAGCCCCAGCCGTTGGGCCGGGGCTTTGGCGCGAAGACGCCCGGCCTGGGGGGGACCGGGCGTCGGAAGCTCCGTTTTCGGAACCCGTCTGCGGCAGGGGAATGAACCGTCGGCGGGCAACCGCGCCGGCATGCCTGTTTCCGGGGGGGCCGGGGTCAGGAGCGCGATCACTTCATAGGGCTAGAGGTGGAGCCGCTTCCGGGTGGAACCAATGCGTAACGGGAATGGGTGCTATGCATACGAGGCGGATTGTGTGGTTCTTGCTGACAAAATCGGCACCTGCCTGCATTTTACACGACCAATAGACTAGTCAATAAACGACGGCTTTCACGTTGACCGACATCGACCGCCCCACCCCCTCGGACCGGCGCACCCGCCAGCGTCCGAGCAAGTCCGGAAAGATGGCCCTTGGCCCTCTGCCCGAGCTCGTCGGCTACAATCTGCGCAAGGCGCAGGTGGCCGTGTTCCAGAGCTTCCAGAACGCCGTGGCGCCCCACGACATGACGCCGGGGCAATTCGGCGTCCTGATCATGATCAAGGAGAACGAGGGCTTGTCGCAGTCCGACCTGGGCTCGGCGGTGGGCATCGACCGTTCGACCATGGTCGCGGTCATCGACCGGCTCGAGTCGCGCGGCCTGGTCATCCGGGCGCCCTCGCCCAACGACCGCCGCTCCTACGCGCTCCGCTTGTCCCCGGAAGGGGAGAAGCTGCTGGACGAGCTGATTCCGCGCATCCAGGCCCATGACAAGGCCATGGTGAAGGATCTCTCGGCCGAGGAGCAGGCGCAGCTCATCGACTTCCTCCGCCGCATCTCGCGGGCCGGCTGAAGCTGATGGGCTGAGAGTGGCGTGCCCAAGTTTTGGGCACGCGGCACCCGCCGATTGTTGACCTAATCTATTGTCCTGAAACCATCTTTCAGGAAAGGCGCCGCCGCGCCCGGTCGGCGGCGGCGCTTCCGAAGGCGCGCAGGATCGCCGCCGACAGCGGGTTCTCCCAGAACCGCCATTCCGGGTGCCACTGCACGGCCAGCGCGAAGGCCGGCGCCCCTGCCACCCGCACCGCCTCGACCAGCCCGTCCTCGGCCATCGCCTCCACGATCAGCCCGTCGGCCAGCCGGTCGACGCCCTGCCCGTGCAGGGAGTTGACGGTCACCGCCGCCTCGCCGCCGGCCAGCCTTTCCAGCACGCCACCGGGGGTCAGCCTCACGCTGTGCGACGGCCCGTACTGCACGGCCAGCGGCGCCTCCTTGTCCTCGCGGTGGTTGGCGTAGCCCGGCACCTCGTGCACCCGCTGGTGCAGCGTGCCGCCCAGCGCCACGTTCAGCTCCTGGAAGCCGCGGCAGATGCCCAGCAGCGGGACGCCCATCTCCAGCGCGGCGCGGATCAGCGGCAGGGTGGTGTCGTCGCGCTCCGGGTCGTGCAGGGTGCCCGGCTCGCTGGGCGACCCGCCGTAGCGGTGCGGCTCGACGTTCGACGGGCTTCCGGTGACCAGCAGCCCGTCGAGCCGTCCGGCCACCTCGTCCATGTCCAGCGCCGTCCCCAGCGCCGGGATCAGCAGCGGCATGCCGCCGGCCCCGTCCGACACCGCGCGCACATACTTGTCGCCGACGACGTGGAATGGATGCTCGCCCATCATGCGGGTGCAGGCGGGAACGCCGATCAGCGGCTTGCGGTTCATGGCGGGGAGGACCTCCAGACAGGATTCCGGACCGCTCCGGAAGGCGGCGGACGGGCGATTATGCGCCGCCGCCGCGCGCCGCGCCAGAGGCCCGCCGCCAAGCACAAAGGGGATGCGGGGACAGAATTGTGTTGATTCGCATGCGAATTTGTCCCATATGCCGCCCTCCTCCGCGCCATCTGCGCGGAACATCTGCTGATGGGGGAGAACGATGGCGAAGACCGCTTCTCTCTTCCAATTGGGGATGGACTTGGGAAGCGATCCAAGGAAAGCCCAAACGGAAGGTCAAATCTCCAACCGGACCAACGTGACTTCTGGTCCCTGGAGGGAATCTCAAGACGACCGCAAGGACCATTTCATCGTCCGCGATGGCAAGGTCTGCGCCGGCACCCACCTGATCGTCGATCTGTGGGGTGCCGAACGTCTGGACGAGCTGGACCATGTCCGTTCCACGCTGATCGAGTCCGTGGAGGTGGCGGGGGCGACGCTCCTGCACATCCACCTGCATCATTTCACGCCGAACGGCGGCATTTCCGGCGTGGCGGTGCTCGCCGAGTCGCACATCAGCATCCACACCTGGCCGGAACGCGGCTACGCCGCGCTGGACATCTTCATGTGCGGCGACGCCCAGCCCATGAAGGCCATCCCGGTGCTGGAGCGCGCCTTCAAGCCCACGGGCGTGAAGTGCGACGAGTTGCTGCGCGGCGAAACCGGGTCATGAGCGACTCCGGCTCCGGCTGGTACGACGAGACGTTGCATACGGATGTGGCCCAGCGCCTGCGCATGGGCCGCGTCCTGCACCGCGACCGCACCGGCCTCCAGGACCTGGTGATCTTCGAGAACCCGGTGCTGGGCCGCGTGATGGCGCTCGACGGCGTCGTCCAGACCACCGAAGGCGACGAGTTCGTCTATCACGAGATGCTGACCCATGTGCCGATCCTGGCGCATGGGCGCGTCCGCCGCGTGTTGATCGTCGGCGGCGGCGACGGCGGCATGCTGCGCCGCTGCCTGGAGCACAAGGCGGTGGAGCGGGTGACGATGGTGGAGATCGACCGTTCCGTGGTCGATCTGTCCATCGCCCATCTGCCGTCGATCAGCGCCGGGGCCTTCGACGACCCGCGCGCCGATCTGGTGATCGCCGACGGTTGCGCCTTCGTCAAGGAGACCACGGAGCGGTTCGACGTCGTCATCGTCGATTCCACCGACCCCCACGGGCCGGGCGCCGTCCTCTTCACCGAGGACTTCTACGCCGACTGCAAGGCCCGGCTGACCCCCGGCGGTGTGCTGGTCACCCAGAACGGCGTGCCGTTCCTCCAGCCGGGCGAGCTGAAGGACAGTCACCGGCGGCTCGGCCGGCTGTTCGGCGACGCCGGCTTCTTCGTGGCGCCGGTGCCCAGCTATTATGGTGGCTTCATGGCCTTCGGCTGGGCCACCGACGACGCGGCGCTGCGCCGCCAGACGGCGGAGGCGATCCGCCCGCGCTTCGCGGCGGCGGGGCTGACCACCCGCTACTACACGCCCGACATCCACGTCGCTAGCTTCGCCCTTCCGGCCTTCATGCTGGACGCGCTGAAGTAGGGCTCATTGAAATAGGGCTCAGGGGGGCTGGAACCCCGGTGGCTTGGCCGCCGCCGGGCAGGCGTTGGCAGGCAGGGTTTCCGAATCCACGAACTGTGCGGCGACGGACACGGCGCAGTCGTCCGACGCCGTGACCAGATGCCCGGCGCTGCGGAAGACCAGATGCCGGCTTTTCGGCAGGGTCGCCGCGGCGCGCTCCGCCCATTCCGGTGGGGTCAGCGGGTCGTAAGCGCCGGACAGCAGGAGCACCGGCACCGGGCTGGCCACCGGCAGCCGTTCCGACGCCTCCTGCGCGGCGGCGGGCCATTGGGCGCAGACGCGTCGGCCGGGATCGTCGGCGGTGACGGCGCCGTAGGGGGCGAAGCGGCGGGCGGCGTCGGCCAGCCGCAGCGGGTCGGCGGGGTTCACCGTCTCCCGGCATTCGATGGAGAAGGCCATGCCCTCCGCCGAGTCGGGGTCGCCCAGCCAGGGGGCGGGCACCCAGTCGGACAGGCGGTCGTACCGCCCCCGCCACGCCCGTTCGATCAGGGCGGGCAGGCGGGGCACGCTCTCGCCCTCGGCCATCGCCTCCAGCAGGGCCGATAGGGCGGCGCCGCTGTCCAGCCGCGCCCAGCGCGGAATCTCCGGATCGCCCACCGGCACGTCCACCGGGGCCTTGCCCAGCCGTTCCACCAGCTCCAGCAGATGGCGCTCCAAGTCCGGATAGGCGGCGCGGCACACGCGGTTGGCCGCGCAATCGTCGAACAGCCGCTTGAACGCCCGGTGCGCCAGCCAGGGCGCCTCCTCCGTCGCGTTGACGTCCGGCGGGTAGATGGAATCGAGCACCGCCGTGCGCACCCGCCCGCCGTGGCGCCGCAGGATCTCCAGCCCCACCCGCGTGCCGTAGGACACGGCGAACAGGTTGACCCGCTGCGCGCCCAGCGCCGCGGCGACGTCCATGGCGTCGTCGGCGGCGATGGGGGTGGTGAACATGGCGCCGTCCAGTCCGGCGGCGGTGAAGCGGTCGCGGCAAGCGGCGATGGCGGTGCGCTCCAGCGCGGCGCGGCGGTCCCGCGACACCGGGCGCAGGCGGGGCGAGGCGCCCAGCACGTCCAGCTCCGGGCAGTCGGTGTCCGGCTCCGCTCGTCCGGCGCCGCGCGGGTCGAACAGCACGACGTGGCGCGACCGGCGGAAGCCGGCGGTCAGCGACCACCACACCTCCATCCGCTCTTCCACCGCCTCGCCGCTGCCGAAGGGGGAGGCGCCGGGGCCGCCCTCCAGAAACAGGACCGGGTCGGGGGACGGCTGCTTGGCGGTGGACAGCAGGACGACGACCGGCAGACGGAAGGCCCGCGTCGCCGGACGGTCGCGCCGGTCGGGCACGCCGACGGTCCCGCACAGCGCGGCCTCACCCTCCGGCACGGAGAACCAGCAGGGGCCGGGCACGAAGCGGGGGTCGGCCTTGGCCGGCGCCGGAGCAAGCGCGGGCGCCAGCGCCACCGCCAGCAGGGCGGCGGAGAGAGTCCCCAACCACCGATGATGGGCGCGTCTCGTCACGCGGGTCGATCGTCCTCAGCAGCGAAAGGGCGGGCGGGGATCGGCCGGGCGATGGCCCATCCACCGGTCCCACCACTTTTGATGCTATCTCTTTGACCCAGCGGGGCGGGCTTGTCCAGGACAAGAGGAATTCCGTCCGTCCAGGCCCCGGCGCGTTCAGCCCCGGGACGGGCCCATCCGGACGGCGCCCCGCTCCGCCGGTTTGGCGCGGCTCCGCTCCCGCCACAGGGCGGGGATGGCGAGGCTGGCGACGCTGGCGAGCAGCAGGACCGCCTTGGTGAGCTGGTTGAAGGGGCCGCCGAACAGGTCGATCAGCAGGATCGCGTAGGCGACCAGGACGTGGAACAGGTAGACCTGCAGCGAGTGCCGTCCCAGCAGCCGGAGGAAGGGCAGGTTGAACAGCGCGGTGAGCAGCCGGGCGGTGCCGGCGGCGACCGGGTGGGACGACCGCGGCCCGGCGATGAGCAGCCAGGACACGGCATAGGCCAGCGCCGCGAAATTCGCGAGGTAGACGAGGCTGAACTCGGTGCGGTCGACGTAGCGCAGGAAACGCTCGCCGACAATCGGGCTGACCAGCTCATGGACGAAGGACAGGTGCCAGGCCGCGCAGACCACCACGGTGACCAGCGCCGGAACCAGCCAGGGCGGCCGCTCGACCGGGAACCAGCGGTCGGTGTCGAAGCGGCCCCGCTGCACGGCGCTGCCGATCAGCAGCCCGGCGACGTAGAGCACCTGCCAGGCGAGCGGGTTGAACGGCCCGCGCACCGCCAGCCCGTCGCTGAGCCGCCCCAGGCCAGCGTCGAGAGCGGTCAGCACCGGCACATGCAGGCCCATCTGCACGGCGGCCCACAGCGCGGCGCTGCCCAGCGCGACCTTGCGGGCGTGGCCGTCGAGGATCAGGCGGAGCAGCAGCGGCGTCGCCGCGAGGTAGAGGATGTACTGGATCAGCAGATCAGTGAAGGTCGGGGAATGCAGAAGGAGCGCGCTCGCCAGCAGGGTGCCGGGCTCCAGCCAGGCCAGATGCCCGAGGAAGCCGCCCAGCGGCTCCCGCGCGCCGGGGACCAGCACCACCATGGCGGTGACCAGCGCGATCACCAGCATGGTCGAGACGTACAGCTCGCGGGCGCGGGCGAACAGGCGCCGCCGGGCCGCCTCGGGTGAACGCTGGGTCCAGACGCGGGTGTAGTACATCCCGGCGACGATGCCCGACAGCAGAACGAAGCCCTGGGCGTCCTGCACATAGCCGAGTTCGGCGTGGTTGACCTTGGCGAGCAGCACGCCGCCGGCCAGCACCACATGGTTCACCATCATGAAGACGAGGAAATACCCCCGCAACCCGTCGAGCGTCGCGGAGCGGCTCATTGGGCAACGCTCCGCCGCGGCGGCCGGGTTGTGGGGGAAACGGCCGTTTTCATCGGTGCGTGGCGCATCTGTCGCGTCTCCGTCGCTGGTGTGGGCGCTCCTCGGGTCGCCCCATATTCGGCGTTAACGGATCGTTAATCCTTGGCCGAAGCCGTCCGGGAGAGCCTTTTCGAACAAAGGCTTCCCCGAACCGGTTCCAGCATCGGGCGTTCAGGCCTCAGGCGTTCAGGCCGCCGTCCACCGTCAGGGTGGCCCCGGAAATCTGGCGGGCCGCCGGGCTGGCCAGGAAGGCCACCGCCGCCGCCACATCCTCCGGCTGGCCGTAACGGCCGAGCGGCGTCTGCGAGCGCAGGATTTCGGCATGGGCGCCGTCGGCGGGATTCATGTCGGTGTCGGTCGCCCCCGGCTGGACCAGATTGACCGTGATGTCGCGTGGGCCAAGCTCGCGGGCGAGGCCGTGCGTCAGGGCGATCTGCGCCGACTTGGTCATCGAATAGACGGTGACGCCCGGGGCGGTGATGCGGTCGGCGAGGCACGACCCGATGAAGACGATGCGCCCCCCCTCCTTGAGATGCGGGATGGCCGCCTGCGCCACCAGCACCGCCGCGCGCACGTTGACGTTCAGAAGCGCGTCGATGTCGGCGAGGCTCATCTCCGCGACCATTCCCTGGCGGGCGATGCCGGCGTTGTTGACCAGGATGTCGAGGCCGCCGAGCGCTTCCACCGTCCGGCCGACCAGGGCCGCCATGGCCGCCGGATCGGCGCTGTCGGCCTGGATGGCGACCGCGCGCCGGCCCTTCGCCTCGATCGCCCGGACGACCTCGGCGGCGCGCTCGGCCGACCGCTCGTAGGAGATCGCCACATCCGCCCCCTTGTCGGCGAGCGCCAGCGCGATGGCGGCGCCGATGCCCCGGGAACCGCCCGTCACCAGGGCGCGCTTGCCAACCAACTCACCACTCGGCTCAACCATGTTCCGGACTTTCTGTGTCGTTCGATACAAAAATAGCTAGAGCCGTTCGGTGCCGCGGTCAATGTTTTTTGTATTGATCGACACAAAAATAGAACGCCGCAATAGAACGCCCCTGTCCGAGGTCATTGCCCCCACGCGTCGGCGGGATTAAATAGTGATCGATGCAGAAATCACGCCCGACCCCGCCCACCGACGACAGGACCGTCCAGACGGACGGCACGCCACCCGCCCGCGGGCGCGGCCGGCCGCGCGCCTTCGACCGCGAGGCCGCCCTGACCCAGGCGACCCGCCTATTCTGGACCAAGGGCTACGAGGCGACCTCCATCGCCGACCTGACGGAGGCCATGGGGATCGGCTCGCCCAGCCTCTACGCCGCCTTCGGCTCCAAGGAGGCGCTCTACGTCGAGGCGGTGAACCATTACCGCAAAAGCTACGAGGGGCTGGTCTGGGGGCGCTTCTTCACCGCCGGCACCGCCCGCGAGGCGGTCAGGGGCCTGCTGATGGACTCGGCCGCAGCGCTCACCGGCTGCCGCGGCGACATCCCGCGCGGCTGCATGGTGACGCTGTCGGCGGTCGGCAGCGAGGGGCACGCCGAACTGGGCGAGGTGGTGCGATCGGCGCGCGCCTCGGCGGTCGATATCCTGACGGAGCGTATGGCGCGGGCCGTGGCCGAGGGCGAGATTCCGGCCTCGGTCGATCTCCACGCGCTCGCCCGTTTCGTGCAGACGGTGCAGGCCGGCATGTCGATCCTCGCCCGCGACGGCGCGGAGCGCGCCGAGCTGGAGGCCGTGGCCGAGGTCGCGATGCTGGGCTGGGACGCCCGCGTCGGCGGCCACCCGGCCACCTGAGATTTCGGGGAAGCGTCCCCTGTCATCCAACCGCTTGGTCCGGCACGCGGAAATCGGGCTTGACGGAAATCATCCGATAGCGGATTAATTGCTCCTCTGCACCAAGGAGAGGAGTCATGCAAACCTTGTGGAACGCCCTGCTGCGGCAGTGGCTGGACCGCGACGGCGACGATGCCGGCGTGGAGACGCTGAGTGCCCACTTGCGGCGCGATATCGGGCTGGACGGAACCGAAGCGGGCTATATTCCGGCCCAACACATCCGGGAGCGGAACCTTTCGGATGCCCGGTCATTTTTGACGTTGCAAGCGTATCGCTGACAGGCGATACCCGATCCTGCGGTTCCCTTCGGGGCCGCGCCTTCCTTCAACCCCTGCCTTTCTTCAACCCACGGAGACGACGATGAAAGCCATCGTACCCACCACCCCGAATCGCCGACAGGGCGATTGGTCCGCCCATACCACCCAGCGAGCTAACGGCTCCCTTCTTCAACCCAGCGCATTGGAACGCGAATTCCGGATAACGAGAGGAAGCCATGTGTGTCTTTTTGGGGTTTTGCGGTCGTTCGGTCTTCGTTGAGCACGCCCATTGGGCCTCTCCGGATCGTTTTTTCGACGCCCGGCGGGATAACGGGGAATTCGTGATATGGCTTGGACGCCTGAACATCATCTACACACCGGCCCGATGGGGTCCTCGCTCGGGGAGGGTCGCTGATGCCGGCCCACGTTCGCCCTGACGAGGTGACTACCGTCGTCCATGTGCTCGAGGCGTTTCGCAAGCTCGATCCCGACCTGCCGATCCAGTACGCGCTGTCCTTCATGACGATCGCGCAGAACGAAGGGATTTCCATCGGCGAGCTTGCGGAACGCCTGGGCATCGCCCAATCCTCCGCGTCGCGCAACGTCGCGGCGCTCAGCCGCTGGCACAGCTTCGGGAAGGCCGGACTCGACCTCGTCCAGGCCCAGGAAGACCCGCGCGAACGCCGCCGCAAGATCGTCACGCTCACCGACACCGGCCGCGCCTTCCTTGAGGAGCTGCGCGCCATCGTGAAGCCGGCGGTCCACACCCCGTCCGAACCGCGCCGCGCCCGTTCGGCCTGAGTCCACCTGCCCATCCGTTGTGTTCGGTCCGCAGCGCTTGACCGGGGTGGTCCATCCTGCCACACCAGCCCCGGACCCACCGACGGACCCGCGCGCCATGACCTCCTCCGCCTGCCCCTGCTGTTCGGGCCTTTCCTTCGAGACCTGCTGCGGCCCGATCCTGGCCGGCGCGCCCGCCGCGACCGCGGAGGCGCTGATGCGGTCGCGCTACACCGCCTTCGTGCGCCACGACCTCGACCATGTGGAGCGCACCCACGCGCCGGAGATCCGCGAGGACTTCAACCGCGCCGAGGCGGAGCGGGTGGCCGACGAGTGCGACTGGCAGCGGCTCGATGTGCTGGGCGCGACGGAGGAAGGCGACGAGGGCACCGTCGAATTTCTCATCCATTTCCGCCGCGACGGCCAGGACATGCGCCATCACGAGCGCGCGTCCTTCCGCCGCCTGGACGGCCAGTGGCTCTACAGCGCCGGCGAGGTGAACCCGAAGGGCGAGCCGCGCCGCGTCGTCAAGGTCGGCCGCAACGAGCCCTGCCCCTGCGGGTCGGGGAAGAAGTTCAAGGCCTGCTGCGGCCGCTGAGGGCGAACCCGGATCATGGAACCGCGCTTCGCCTGCACCGCCTGCGGAAAATGCTGCCACGGGCTGCTGCCGCTGACGCTCACGGACGCGGTGGTCCACGCCGTCCGCTTTCCGCTGGCGCTGGTCTGGACGGTGGTGCGGTCGAACGCCAAATCCTACGACCTCGCCACCCGGTTGGGCACCACCGTGCGCCTGCCCAACCGCAAGACGGTGGCTGTGCTGATCCAACCCACCGCCTACCTGCCGAACCATTTACCCTGCCCGGCGCTCCAGCCGGACAATCTCTGCGGCATCCACGCCGACAAGCCGTCGCGCTGCCGGACCATGCCCTTCTACCCCTACCGCGAGGAAAAGGACCAAGCCGACCTGCTGGTTCCGCGCAAGGGTTGGGAGTGCGACGTCTCGGCGGAGGCGCCGGTCGTCTACCGCAACCACGCCATCCTCGACCGTGCGGACTTCGACCGCGAGCGCGCCGAGCTGCTGGAGCAGGCGCCGGTCATGCGCGTCTACGCCGACTATATGCTGAAATACATGCCCTGGATCGTCAACGAACTGGCGAAGATGGCAACGGCCCCGGCGGGGGGGAAACTGGTCACCAGCCTGTCCTCCTTCCTGACCGCGACGCGGCGGCCCGACGCGCGGGAGCTGGCGGCGGCCCAGGCGCCGCTGATGCAGGCGATGGCCGAGCGCACCCGGACCGATCCGGCGCTGGCGGAGTTCCACAAGAACTACGCGGGCTGGGCCAAGGAGATGGAGCGGCTGGCGCAGCGCCCTTGATCGCGGCCCCCTGATCGCAGCGGCGCCGCCGGGTCAGGCGGCGATTCCCAGCCCCTGGCGCAGCAGCCCGACCAGCACGCGCAGCGCCCGTTCCTGCTGGTCCAGCGTCAGGCCGGAGCGGCCGGGCTGGTCGGCGACCTGCTCGGGCAGCGGCGGCAGGTGGATGAAGCCCATAGGAATGTCGAGGTCCACCGTCTCGATCACGTGGCGGGCGCGGTAGAACAGGTGGTTGCAGACGAAGCCGCCGGCGTGGTCGCTGAAGGTCACCGGCAGGCCGGCGATGGCCAGCTCGCGGATCAGCGTGGGGACGGGCAGGGTGGAGCCGTAGGCGGTCGGCCCGTCAGGCTCGATGACGTTGTCGGTGCGCACCACGCCGGCGTTGTCGGCCTGCTCGCTTTCGTCGCGGTTCCAGGCCAACCGCTCGATCTTGATGTATTCGGACCCGGCGGCCAGCCCGAAGCACAGGGCGGCGGCGGGCCGGTGTTCCTCCAGCAGGGTGGCGAAGGCCGCGCCGCAGGCGTCGTATTCGACGGGAAGGACCGCGGTGACGATCCCCGGCTCGCCGGCCAGCCGCTCCATGAGGAGCGCCGTCGGGTTGACGGCGTGATCCCCGAAGGGCTGGAACCCGGTGAGCAGGATGGGAGCCGTCACGGCGGACGCCTTTCGGTCGGAGTGGTCAAGAACTGCGGCTATGGCATTCCAAGTCCCCTCTCCCCTCTGGGGAGAGGGTTAGGGTGAGGGGGTTGAGCGTGTCGATATGTCCGGCAAAAGCGCAACCCCCTCACCGGCCCTTCGGGCCACCCTCTCCCCAGAGGGGAGAGGGCTAAGAAGGCTGAACCCAATCATTTTAGCTCAAGGACGCAGAAGGCCGATGATGTCCTTCACGCCGTTCAGGTTCGTCTCGGCGATGGCCGCCGCGCGCTCGCCGCCGCGGCGCAGCAGGCGGTCGATTTCCGCCTTGTCGTCCAGCAGCTCCTTCATGCGGGTGGTCATGGGGGCCAGCTTGGCGACCGACAGGTCGACCAGCGCCGCCTTGAAGCCGGAGAACTGGGCGCCCGCGAACTGCTGCACCGTCTGCTCGCGCGTCTGGCTGGACAGGGCGGCGTAGATGGTCACGAGGTTGTCGGCCTCCGGACGCTTCTCCAGGTCGGCCACATTGTCCGGCAGCGGCTCCGGATCGGTCTTGGCCTTGCGGATCTTGGTCGCGATGGTGTCGGCGTCGTCGGTCATGTTGATGCGCGAATATTCGGACTCGTCCGACTTGCTCATCTTCTTGGTGCCGTCGCGCAAGGACATCACGCGCGTCGCCTCGCCGAGGATCTGCGGCTCGGGCAGCGGGAAGAACTCGGTGTCGTAGCGGCGGTTGAAGGCGCCGGCGATGTCGCGGGCCAGCTCCAGATGCTGCTTCTGGTCCTCGCCCACCGGGACGTGGGTGGCCTTGTAGAGCAGGATGTCCGCGGCCATCAGCACCGGGTAGGAGTAGAGGCCGAGGTTCGCCATGTCCTTCTGCTTGCCGGCCTTCTCCTTGAACTGCGTCATGCGGTTCAGCCAGCCGAGCGGCGTGTGGCAGGAGAGGATCCAGGCCAGCTCCGAATGGGCCGGGACGAAGGACTGGTTGAAAAGGATGTTCTTCTCCGGGTCGATGCCGGCGGCGATGTAGGCCGCGGTGACCTCGCGGATGTTGTTGCGCAGGACCTCCGCGTCCTGATCGATGGTCAGCGCGTGCAGGTCGACGACGCAGAAGATGCACTCGTAGCTGTTCTGCAGCTCGACCCAGTTGCGCAGCGCCCCCAGATAGTTGCCGAGGTGAAGCTGCCGGGTCGGCTGCATGCCGGAGAAGATGCGGTTCACGGGAGGACTCTCGCTCGAAACTTCTGGAAGGCGGCTGTTATCGCCCCGGAACCGGGCGGGGTCAAGACACGGGCGGCTCCAATTCCGGAGTCCCCTTGCGCAGGAAGCCCTTCAGGTCGGCCAGATCGGTGGCGCCGGTCAGCTGCGCCAGAGCCGCGAACACCGCCACGCCGCCGCCGACCAGCAGGGCCAGCGCGCCGAAGCGGACCAGCGTGGACGCGGCCTCCAGCCCCGGCGCCAGCAGCGCCGCGCCGGCCAGCAGCGCCGCCCCCATGCCCAGCGCCGCCGCGGCGATGCGCGGCGCGCGGCCGAGGAAGCGCCCGTCGAGCTGCAGGAAGCCACGGCGGCGCAGCGCGTGGCCCAGCAGGGCGAGGTTCAACCAGGCGGTCAGCCCCGTCGCCAGCGCGATCCCCACATGCCCCAACACCGGCATCAGCGCGATGCCCAGCGCCAGGTTGGCGACGGTCACCACCACGGCGACGCGCACCGGGGTCGCCGTGTCCTGGCGGGCGAAGAAGGCGGCGTTCAGCGCCTTGACGATGACATGGGCGGGAATGCCGATGGCGTAGGCGGCCAGCGCCCAGGCCGTCGCCTGCGCCTCCGCCGGGCCGAAGGCGCCGCGCTCGAACAGCACCGACACGATGGGCGCCCCGGCGACACCCAGGGCCACCGCCGCCGGCAGGCCGAGCAGCAGGCTGAACTCCAAAGCACGGCTGAGGTAATGGCGGACCATCCGCTCGTCCCCCGCCGCGGCGTGGCGGGCGAGCACGGGCAGCAGGGCGGTGCCGATGGCGATGCCGATGACGCCCAGCGGCATTTGGTTCAGCCGGTCGGCGTAATAGAGGAAGGACACCGCGCCCGACGGCAGCAGCGAGGCCAGAACGACATTCAGGAACAGGTTGATCTGCATGACCCCGGCGCCGATGGCCCCCGGCCCGACCAGCCGGAACAGGCGGCGCATCCCCTCGGTCATCCGCGGCCGGCTCAGGCGCAGCGTCACCCCCGCCGCCCGGCAGGCCCAGCCCATCCAGACCAGCTGCACCACGCCGGACAGCGTCACCGCCGCGGCCATCGCCCGCCCCGGCTCCAGCCCCAGCCGCGGCGCGGTCAGCAAGGCGGCGATCAGCGTCAGGTTGAAGGCGATGGGGGCGGCGGCGAAGGGGCCGAAGCGGTCCAGCGCGTTCAGCACGCCGCCCAGCAGCGCCACCAGCGAAATCAGCGTCAGATAGGGGAAGGTCAGCCGCGCCATGTCAACGGCCAGCGCGAACTTCGCCGGCTCGTCGACGAAGCCCGGCGCCAGGACATGCATCAGCGCGGGCATCCCCAGGATGGCCAGGGCGGTGAAGGGCAGCAGCACCGTCAGCAGGATCGCCAGCGCCTGCTCGGCGAAGGCCACCGCGGCGGCGCGCCCGTTGCGCTGAAGCTCCGCCGCGAACAGCGGGACGAAGGCGACGCTGAAGGCCCCCTCCGCGAACAGGCGGCGGAAGAAGTTGGGCAGCTTCAGCGCCACGAAGAAGGCGTCGGCCACCGGCCCGGCGCCGAGCACCGCCGCGGTCAGAATGTCGCGGGCGAAGCCGGCCAGCCGGCTCAGCAGCGTCAGGCTGCCGACGGTTGCGATGGCGCGGGCGAAACTCATCCGCCGACCATCCCGTTCGGCGCCGATCCTTGCGGCGGCGGTACCAAAGAACCCGCAAAAGTTTGATTGATCTCTATTTCCTGTATCATTGGTCGCCGGTTTGTCCATTGAAGGGGGAAGTCGGCTGGCGCATAATGACCATTAGGCAGTGTTTGAGGTCGGCAGTGCGACGATGGATCGCTTTTCCGCGGGGGATGGAGGCTCGTCTCGTTTTTCCCGCCGTTGCGGTCGCCGTCGCCATCGCGGCGCTTTGGTGGACGCTGCTGACCCGCATCGACCGTGAGGAACGCTTCCTCGACCAGACGACCCGCCAGCACACGGCGGCGATGGCGCAGCTGGTCGAGGAACAGGCCATCGCCACCTTCCGCCGGCTGGACGATCTTCTGATCGACGTCGCCTCCCATGTCGAAAAGGACATTCCGCTCCTGATTCCCACCCGGCGGTCGTTCGAGGAAGGCTTGGCCGCCTCCATCCGGATTTACGACGCGAACAGCTGGCTGTCCATGGGCTTGGGGCGGACCACCACCCGCAATCCGGTGCTGGAGTGGGAGGAGTTCGCCCGGCACAAGTCGAACGCCCACCGGAAGGGAAATCAGAAGGGCTTCGTCATCGGCCTGCCCTTCGTCAGCCCGGGCACGTCGGATGTGTTCATCCCGGTGTCGCGCCGGCTGGAAGGGGCGGACGGGACGTTCCGCGGCGTCGCCGTGGTGGACGTCCCGGCGGAGATCTTCTCCCGCTTCTATGGCCGGTTGGACCTGCCGCGCGACAGCTCGGTCGCCATCGCCCGCGCAGACGGGCCCCTGCTGGCCCGCCAGGCCCTTCAGGATCAGGTGTTCGGGCGCAGCTTCCGGGGCTCCGGCCTGTGGCCGGAGGCCGGCAGCGGAACGGTCCGGCACCATCGCGTCGTCAGCCCGGTGGACGGGGTGGAGCGCATCTATGCCTTCCGCGCCTCCGCCGACTACCCGCTGATGACGGTGGTCGGCGAGTCGGTGGAGACGGTGTTCGGCGCGTGGCGGCAGAACCGCTTCTATTCCATCATCTGGGCCGCCGCCGCCACCGCGGTGATCCTGCTGTTCACAACCGCCTTCCTGGTGGAGCTTCAGCGGCGGCGCCACGGCGACCGGGCGCTGCGCATCCGCAACCGTGCGATGGAATGGAGCGGCGACGGCATCCTGATCGCCGACGCCACCCGGCCTGGCGTGCCGGTGGTCTACACCAACCCCGCCTTTTCCCGGCTGATGGGGATCGGCCCCGGCGCCGCCGACGGGCGCGCCGCGCGGGAGGTGCTGGCCGGGCTGATGGGGGACGAGGCGGGGCTGGGCCCGCTGTGCGACGGCGCCGAGGACGCCGGGGACATGAGCGCGGAGTTCCTGCGTCCCGGCGGCGCCGCGGGTCCCGGTGCGCCGGAGGTCTGGCTGGAGCTGCGCGCCTCGCCGGTGCGCGGCGCCGGGGGGAAGCTGGTCAGCGTGATCGCCACCGTCCGCGACATCACCGAGCACAAGACCGCCCAGGCCGCGCTGGCTGAGGCGCGGCGGGAGGCCGACCGCGCCAACATCGGCAAGTCGAAGTTCCTGGCGGCGGCCAGCCACGACCTGCGCCAGCCCGTGCAGTCGCTGATGTTGCTGATGGAGGCGCTGTCCGCCCGCGCCACCGATCCCGCCATGCGCAAGATCCTGACCACCATGGACCGCGCGCTGGGCGCCCTGAAGATGCTGCTCGACGGGCTGCTGGACGTGTCGCGGCTGGAGGCCGGGGCGGTGGAGCCGAAGCGCGCGGTCTTCCCGGTGACCGAGCTGCTGGACCGCATCGCCGCCAACAGCCGCCCGGTGGCGGTGCGCAAGGGGTTGCTGCTGCACATCATGCCCTGCGGCGCCCATGTGGACAGCGACCCGATGCTGCTCGGCCGCATCCTGCAGAACCTTGTCGAGAACGCGCTGCGCTACACCAACCGCGGGCGTATCCTGGTCGGCTGCCGGCGGCGCGGCGCGGTGCTGCGGATCGAGGTGTGGGACACCGGCATCGGCATCCCGACCGACCGGCAGGAGGACATTTTCCAGGAGTTCGTGCAGGTCGGGAACGCCAGCCGCGACCGCGACCAGGGGTTGGGTCTCGGGCTCGCCGTGGTGCGCCGGCTGGCCGGCATGCTGAACCACCCGGTCAGCCTGCGCTCCGAACCGGGGCGCGGATCGGTCTTCCGGGTGGAGGTGCCGCTCGCCGATGCTCCGGCCCCGGCCGAGACGCTGCCGGGAGACTTCCCCGTGACCGCCCGCATGCGGGCCGGTGCCCGCGTGCTGGTGGTCGAGGACGACCCCATCGTCCGCGAGGGGCTGTGCGCGATGATCCGGCAATGGGGGCACGAGGTGTTTCCCGCCGCCAGCTTCGGCGAGGCGGTTGAGGCGTTGCGCCGTCACCCCGATCCCGACGTGATCGTCGCCGACTACCGGCTGGGCGAGGGGCACACCGGCACCGAAACCATCCGCGAGGTGCGGCGGCGGTCGAAGCGCCCGATCCCCGGCATCCTGGTGACCGGCGACACCGCCCCGGAGCGTCTGGCGGAGGCCGAGGCCGGCAAGTTCAGCATCCTGCACAAGCCCGTCCTGGCCGACGATCTGCGCCGGGCCATCGCGCTGGCCCTGGCCCCGGCCGCGCTGGCCCCACCGGCGCCAGCCACGCCGTCCGGCGCGGCGTCGCGCGAATTGGTCGACTGAACCAGCCCTTTGCCATTCTAAAGGCCGTGTCATGCGCCGGGCGTGCGGCAGCCCGTGCCTGTTTGCCCATTGCGTCGAACCCGTCCCTTTGCTTGTTTGCCTGTTTCGGAGGCAGCGTCCGCGGTCTCCGACCCGAAAGCGTTCGACAAAAAGAACCTGTTCCCGGAGAGAGGAATCCACCCATGATCCGTGCGAAGCTGGCTGTGACCGCCGCCGCCGTCGCCTTGGGGGCCGGCCTGTGGGCCGGGGCCGCCCAGGCCGACATCACCATCGCGCTGGCCGGTCCGATGACCGGCGCCGCCGCCGCCTATGGCGAGCAGACCCGTGCCGGCGTCGAGGCCGCCGTGGCCGACATCAACGCCAAGGGCGGGCTGCTCGGGCAGAAGCTGGTCCTGACCATCGCCGACGACGCCTGCGACGCCAAGCAGGCGGTGGCCGCCGCCAACAAGCTGGTGAGCCAGAACGTGGCCGCGGTGATCGGCCATGTCTGCTCCGGCGCCTCGATCGCCGCCTCCAACGTCTATGGCGAGGAGGGGATCGTGATGATCTCCCCCACCGCGACCAGCCCGCAGCTCACCGACCGCGGCCTGAAGAACGTCTTCCGCGTCTGCGGCCGCGACGACCAGCAGGGCGAGGTGGCGGCCAAGCTGATCGCCGACCGCTACAAGGGCAAGAAGGTCGCCATCGTCCACGACAAGCAGGCCTACGGCCAGGGCCTCGCCGACGACGTGAAGCGCCGCCTGAACGCCGCCGGCATCACCGAGGCCGCCTTCACCAGCATCACCGCCGGCGAGAAGGACTATTCCGCGCTCATCACCCGGCTGAAGTCGGACGGGGTGGACGTGCTCTACTACGGCGGCTACGACCAGGAGCTGGGTCTGATCGCCCGCCAGGCCGCCGACCAGCAGTTCCGCCCGCAGATCATCGGCGCCGACGGCATCCAGCCGCAGTCCTACTGGAACATCGCCGGCGATACGGCGGAAGGCACGCTGTTCACCTTCTCGCCCGACCCGCAGCGCAACCCCGCCGCCAAGCCGGTGGTCGAGGCTCTGCAGGCCAAGAACATCCGCACCGACGGCTTCACCCTGTTCGCCTACGCCGCGGTGCAGACCTACGCCGAGGCCGTGCAGAAGGCCAACAGCGCCAAGTCCGACGCCGTGGCGAAGGCGCTGCGCGCCGGCCCGTCCTTCGACACGGTGGTCGGGTCGCTGTCCTTCGACGACAAGGGCGACCTGAAGCAGCCGGGCTATGTGTTCTGGGCCTGGAAGAACGGCGAGAAGGTCCAGGTGGACTGAGTCCATCCGGCCGATTCGGAAAGGAAGGCGGGGCCGCGGTGCCCCGCCTTTTTTCTGTCCGCCTGATTCCCGGCCCGCCCGATTCTCCAGAGGGTCGGTGATTGCCAAGGACCGGTGTGAACCTTTTTCCCCGCCACCGTGTTTGCGCAGAGGTAACTGCACACCGTCATTGGGCAGGGAGGCCGCGATGCATCGCCACGCCGGACGCCGTTTGCGCACTCGCAGGACCGCCGGGATCATCCTGTGCGCCAGCTTTCTCGGCCTCGGCGCCTGCGCCTCGCTGGGGCCGCCGCGCACCGCGGAGCCGGCGCCTGGAGCGGTGGAGGCGCTGGACGGCATGGTGAAGGGACCCTGCAACCGTCCCGTCGCCTCCGTTCTGGCCGGGGAGGGGATTCCGGTCGGGCAGTTCCGGACCGCGATCTACAGCGAAGCGCGCACCGGGCCGAGCGCGCGGGTGTCGCAGTACGAGATGTGGCTCTATCCGCGCGACAAGGCCGGCGTCCTCATCGTCAAGATGGACGAGAGCTGCCGCCCGATGCAGGTCTACACGCGGGAAGGCGGCAACGTGCAGGCCTTCAAGGCGGGGTAGGCGTCGCCTCGGCCGCTGGGGCTCTGGCAATCGCCGACTCCGATTCCGGAGCCGGGTGGGTTGGCAATCGCCGACTGACCCGCCGCCGACTCACCCGCGCGCGGCGGGGAGGATCTTGCGCTCCGGAATCGGCGGGGGCGAGGGGTAGAGCAGGACGCCGGTGTCGGAGAACTCCACCCGCGCCGCCTCGTAGACGGCCAGCGCCAGATCAAGCGCCACGCGGAACTCCGGCTTGAAGTGCTTCAGCTCCTTGTAGCCGCCGCCGAACTGGGTGAAGAGCGCCTTCCAGGTCACCGGAATCGGGTCGCGCAGCACATGCAGCCGGTAGGCCAGCCAGACATAGACGTCGATCGCCATCGAGCAGCCGCCGATGTGGCGGATCGCCGGCTCCCAGATCGGGACGGGGGAGCGCTTCAGCGCGGCGAAGAAGGTTTCCGACAGTTGCACCGTCTCGCGCCACAGGGTGCCCTGGCCGTCGTCGTCGCGCAGGCGGATGCCGCCGTTGACGATGTTCTCCTTGGCGAAGCCCTCGGCCCCGTCCTTGTCCCAGAAGAAGGTCAGGCGGCACAGGTTGATGCGGGTTGCCTGCTCCTGCACCGCCTTGTAGGTGGACCCGCCGGCCGAGACGCCCATGCGGTCGAGCCAGTCGTTCATCGAGCGGCCCAGCTCGATCTCGCGGCTGTTGTCCTGGATGGCGCGGGTCTGGAGATAGAGCAGGATCAGCCGCGCCTTGGCGCCGTAGGGGACGCCGACCGGCATCAGGCTGCCGTCGCGCTTGCGCTCCTTGCCCGGTTCCACCAGCAGGGTGACGCGGCCCTGGTCGCGGCGCCATTCGGCGTCCGGCGCCAGCTTCCGGTGGGGCAGGCTGGTCAGGCAGAAGCCGGAGTAGGTGATGCCCAGCGCGTTGGACTCGTCCTCCAGCACCGCCGCCGCGACATCGACGACGCTGGCCCGCTTCGGGTCCACGAGGTTCCGCGCCTCGCGCCGGCCATGCGTCATGATGAGTTGGTGCACGTCGCCCATAGATCCCCCCGTCCATTCTGCCTGCAGTCGATCATGCACCGTCCGGAGAGTCCATTTGGCGATCGCCGACGAGGCTAATTGAGACCTAATTGCTGGAGTCTATTTGCTAGGTCGGCGATTGCCTGGGGACGACTCGGGGGTGCGTCGGCGATTGCCAGAAGACTCGTCGGCGTTCGCCAAGGGACCGTGTGGGAATCATCGGAGACTCGGCCCAGACTTAAAGCGACTCGGGCATTGGTCGGCGATTGCCAAGGCGGGGTGGAGCGGGCGAGTCGCGACTCGGGATTTCATGGGGTGATCTTGGCGATGTCTGGCCGGTGTCTGGACCGGCGGTCGGCGATTGCCAAGGCGCCACGGTGGGCCGGTTTGGCAATCGCCGACTCCTCCCTCTCCTCGGCGGGTGAGGGGAAGCGGCATGGTCGGCGATTGCCAAGGCGGCGCCCCTCCGCGCCGGGCACTTCTGCCTTGCGGGGCCATGCGGGCACGAAACGCCAGCGCGGCTGTTTACGCTTGGCCTCCGCGGTGATTGGGGGCGTGCTTTGGGAGATCCGCGAGATGAGCGATGAGGGTTTCACGGACCGCGTTCTGGACGGCGTGAACGGGCTGGACGGAACCGCCCGCCGCAAGGCCGTCGCCCTGGGCGCGGAGGTGCCGGCCCTGCGTGACGGGCTCCAGGTGCCCAGCTCCCGCATGGTGCTGATGCCGGCGCTGGGGGCGCTGTGGGCCGCCGGGCTGGGCATGGAGAAGCCGGGCTGGTCGCGCCTCGCCCGGCAGGGGTTGCTCGCCATCGCGCTGGGGACGGTGGCCGGCAAGGGGATTAAGCGCGTCGTCTGCCGCGCCCGCCCGAACGAGGGCCGCGACCCCAGCCGCTGGGGCAAGGCCGACGGCAAGCACGCCTCCTTCCCCTCCGGCCACGCCATCAACGTGTCGGCGCTGACCACAGCGGTCGGGCTGAACCGCGGCCTGTCCTCGGCGACCATGGTCAGCCTGGGCTTCGCCGCGGCGGTGGGCTGGTCGAGCCTCGCCACCGAACGGCACTGGGCGTCCGACTATGCCGCCGGCATGGCGACGGGCGTGCTGGCCGGTCTGGCCGCCGAAGTGATCGACGGCTGGGTGGAGGACCAACTGTCCTGAGGAACGGGCGTCACCCCCGTCCTCACCCCGCCGGGTCGGCGAGCGCGTGCAGCAGCCGTTCGCGGATCTGGGCCAGCTTGCTCTCGTGGGTGACCTTCAGGCCGAAGACGTCCTTCACATAGAAGACGTCGATGGCCTTCTCCCCGTAGGTCGAGATCTTCGCCGAGGAGATCTGCAGGGTCAGGTTGGTCAGCGCGCGGGTCAGGTCGTAGAGCAGGCCGGGGCGGTCGCGCCCGTTGACCTCGATCACCGTGTGGGTGGTGGAGGCGTTGTTGTCGATCAGCACGCGCGGCGGCACGTGGAAGACGCGGGTGCGGCTGGCGTGCGGGGCCTTGCGCTTGGTCAGGTCGTGCAGCGGCTTCAACTGGCCGGACAGCACCTTCTCGATCATCACCGACAGCTTGGCGAGCTTGTCGCCGCTCTCGAAGGCGCCGCCGCCCGCCGCGTCCTGCACGGTGAAGACGTCCAGCGCCATGCCGTTGGTCATCGTGAAGATGCGGGCGTCGACGATGTCCGCCCCCGCCGCCGCCAGCGCCCCGGCGAGGCGGGAGAACAGGCCGTGGTGGTCGGTGGCGAAGATCGTCACCTCGGTGATCGCCCGGCCGCGGTCGATGCGCGTGTTGACGGTCAGCGGCCGTTCGTCGCGCAGCGCCTCGCGGACCAGCCGCGCCTGCCGGCCCAGCGTCTCCGCGTCGAAGGCCAGCCAGTAGGCCGGGTAGCCGAGCGCGAGATGCCGTTCGAAATCGGCATCGTCGAAGTCGGACAACTCGGCCCGCAGCGCCGCCTGGGCGGCCTGGATGCGGCGCCCGCGCCCTTCGACCGACAGGCCGCCGGACATCACCTCCTCCGAGCGGTTGTACAGCTCGCGCAGAAGCGTGGCCTTCCAGTTGTTCCAGCGCTGCGGCCCGACCGCCCGGATGTCCGCCACGGTCAGAACCAGCAGCAGGCGCAGCCGCTCCGGCGACTGGACGAGCGAGACGAAATCGCGCACCGTCTTGTCGTCCTCCAGGTCGCGCTTGAAGGCGGTGTAGGACATGGCGAGGTGCCAGCGCACCAGCCAAGCCACCGTCTCCGTCTCCTCCGCCGTCAGGCCGAGCCGCGGGCACAGCTTCTCCGCCACCCGCGCGCCGAGGATGGAATGGTCGCCGCCGCGGCCCTTGGCGATGTCGTGCAGCAGCACGGCGACGTAGAGCGCGCGTCGCGACACCACCTTGTGGATCACCTCCGACGACAGCGGCAGCTCGTCGGTCAGCTCGCCCATCTCGATCTTGTGCAGGATGCCGAGAGCGAACAGCGTGTGCTCGTCCACCGTGTAGACGTGGTACATGTCGTACTGCATCTGCGCGACCACCCGGCCGAAGTCGGGGATGAAGCGGGCCAGCACCCCGGCCTCGTTCATGCGGCGCAGCGTGATCTCCGGGTCCTTGCGGCCGGTCAGGATCTCCAGGAACAGCCGGTTGGCCTCCAGGTCGGCGCGCAGCTTCGGCCCCACCACCGACAGCGAGCGCGTGATGGCGCGCAGCGCGTTGGGGTGGATGTCGATGTCATTCTGCTGGGCGGTGTGGAACAGCCGGATCATGTCCAGCGGCTCGTCCTTGAACTGGCGGTCGCTGCGCACGTTCAGCCGCTCGCCGTCCACCACGAAGCCGTCCACGTCCTTGCGGCGGGCGAGTGCGGCCAGCCGCAGGATGTTGAACTTGGGCGGGCGCTTCGATTCCGCCTCCAGCGCCGCGCAGAAGATGCGGGTCAGGTCGCCCACGTCCTTGGCGACCAGGAAGTAATGCTTCATGAAGCGCTCCACGCCCTTGGTCCCGGCGTGGTCGGTGTAGCCCATGCGGTTGCCGATCGACGTCTGGACGTCGAAGGTCATCCGGTCCTCCATGCGACCGGTCAGGTAGTGCAGATGGCAGCGCGCGGTCCACAGGAAGTTCTGCGCCTTGGCGAAGCGCTGCGCCTCCTCCGGCAGCAGCACCTTCTTGCCGACCAGATCGTCGACGTCCTCCACGCGGTAGAGGTACTTGGCGATCCAGAACAGGGTCTGCAGGTCGCGCAGGCCGCCCTTGCCGTCCTTCAGGTTGGGTTCCAGCACGTAGCGGCTGTCGCCCAGCTTCAGGTGGCGGTTGTCGCGCTCGGCCAGCTTGGCCTCGACGAACTCCGGCCCGGTGCCGGCCACCACCTCGCGGTCGAAGCGGCGGCGCAGTTCGGTGAACAGCTTGCGCGGGCCCCAGAGGTAGCGGGATTCCAAAATGGCGGTGCGGATGGTCACGTCGGCCTTGGACTGGCGGATGCAGTCGTCGACGCTGCGCACCGCGTGGCCGACCTTCAGCCCGAGGTCCCACAGGATGTAGAGCATGTACTCCACCACCTGCTCCACCCGCGGGGTGCGCTTGTAGGGCAGCAGGAACAGCAGGTCGATGTCGGAGAAGGGCGCCAGTTCGCCCCGGCCGTAGCCGCCGGTGGCGACGATGTCGAACACCTCGCCGGAGGTCGGGTTGGGCGAGGGGAAGATGTGGGTGACCGTGAGGTCGGCCAGCGAACGCACCACCCCGTCGGCGAGGTAGCAGTTCTGCCGCACGCAGTCCTCACCCGATCCCTTGGCCTCGAAGCGGGCGCGCACCTCCGCCCGCCCGTCGTTCAGCGCGCCGCGCAGCCGGGCGATCAGGGCGGGGCGCAGCTTGTCGCCGGTCCCATGCTCCGCCACCAGCTTCTCCAGGTCCTCCGCCAGCTTGCGCCGGGACAGGATCGCGCGCTTGTTGGGGATGTTGGCGGTGCCGGCGTCCTTGGCGTCGGACGCGTCGGCGGAGGCGGCGCGGGTGGAGAGCATCGACAAAACGTGAGCCTTCCCAGGGATGCGAGGGGTGCGACGAACCGTGCGGCGTCCCGACTATAACGGGAAAGAGGATAATTCGCACGCGGCACACCAAAAGAGGCTGCCGTCTGTTTCCTGCATGATCCAACTGGGAGCGCTGCTGCGACGGCTGTGCTGGAACGGTCGTGCTGTGATGGCCGTCACTGACGCGCTCCATTCCAAAGAGGTAAGGAGTCGTCCGTGAGACACGCGCGAGGGAGGCCATTGATGATCCCGAACCCCGGAACGGCACGGCGGGAGCTGGCGAACCTCGGGAACGCCCTGACCCTGGCGGAGCGCGGTCTGCCGCGTCACACCCCGGCCGAGCTGATGGCCTGGCTGGTGCACGCCCTGGCGCTGTGCCCCGGCTCCATCGGCGACGCGCTTTTGTTCGAGATCTGCGGCACCGCCACCGACGCCAAGGCCTCCGACGCCATCAAGATCGCCCAGATCCGCAAGGGCTGGGCCGCGGTGGTGCGGGCGCAGTTCCGCCTGCGCGGGCTGACCGTGGTCGGCGGCGGAGGCGAGAGGCGCGCCTGCGCCGCCTGACGGACGGCGTTTCCTTCCCCGCCTACTCCTCGCGCACCGACAGGTGGATGTTGGCGCCGCCGTTGCTTTCGAGGATCTCGGCGGCCTCCACCTCGTCCTCCACCTCGGCGGTGCGCACCCACAGGATGACGCCGCCGGCCTCCAGCGCGCGGCTGAACTCGTCGGTGTCGGGGTGGCTGGTCAGCTCGTCCAGGTAATCCTTGATGGCGACGCCGCCCAGGCCGGCGGCGACAATGGCCGCCAGCGGCGCGGCGATCGGGCCGCCGACGATGGCGAGAAGCCCGGCGGTGGTCAGGGGAAAGGCGTATTTCAGCTCGCCCACCAGCCCGGTCAGGGCCTCGTCCGACGGGGCCTGCGGGCGCTGGTCGGCGACCTCCAGCGAGGTGTGGCTGGCCAGCACCGACAGGTCGTCGCGGTCGAAGCCGGCGTCCAGAAGGGCGGCCACGGCCTTGTCGAACGCCTCGCGGGTCTTGAACAGGGCGACGACCTCGCGCACCTCCCGGACGGTGTCCTGGCCGTTCGTGGTCCGGCCATCAGTGTTGTCGGGCGCTTGCGTCACGGCGGTCTCCTTCAGCTTCGGCTTGCTCGTTCTACGGGCATCGAACAGTCTAACGAAGCGGTCATCGCGGCACCAGCGCAGGCGTGCTAGGGTGCCGCCCCGACCTTGCCCGACACAACGCAACCGGTTGAAGACCCGTGTCCGACGCGCCCGCCGCCATTTCGCCCCCCGCCATTCCTCCCGACGCCACCCCGATGATGGCGCAGTATCTGGAGATCAAGCAGGCCCATCCCGACTGTCTGCTGTTCTACCGGATGGGCGATTTCTACGAGATGTTCTTCGAGGACGCGGTGAACGCCGCCCGGACGCTGGACATCGCGCTGACCAAGCGCGGCCAGCATCTGGGCGAGGACATCCCGATGTGCGGCGTCCCGGTCCACAGCCATGAATCCTACCTGCAGCGCCTGATCCGCCAGGGCTTCCGCGTCGCCATCTGCGAACAGATGGAGGACCCGGCGGAGGCCAAGAAGCGCGGTTCCAAGTCGGTGGTGAAGCGCGGCGTCATCCGCATCGTCACCCCCGGCACACTGACCGAGGACAGCCTGCTCGACTCCCGCGCCTCCAACTGGCTGGCCGCGGTGGCGGAAGCTGCGGGCGGCCTCGGGCTGGCCTGGCTGGAGCTGTCCACCGGCGAGCTGGTCGTGCAGCCGGTGGAGCGCGCCGGGCTGGGCGCCGCGCTCGGCCGCCTCGACCCGCAGGAGGTTCTGGTCTCCGAGAAGCTGTGCCAGAGCCCCGACCTCTACGAGCTGTGGGGCGAATGGAAGTCCCGCCTGACCGTGCAGCCGACCCCGCGCTTCGACAGCGAGAACGGGCGGCAGCGGCTGCTCACCCTCTACGGCGTCGGCACGCTGGACGCCTACGGTCCGTTCTCCCGCGCCGAGGTGGCGGCGGCGGGCGCCCTGGTCGCCTATGTGGAGCTGACGCAGAAGGGCCGCGTGCCGCGCCTGTCGCCGCCGCGCCGGCTCGGCCCCGGCGCCGTCATGGAGATCGACGCGGCGACCCGCCGCAACCTGGAGCTGACCCGCACCCTGACGGGCGACCGGCGCGGTAGCCTGCTCGCCACCATCGACCGCACGGTGACCGGGGCGGGGGCGCGTCTGCTCGCCGCCCAGCTCTCGGCGCCGCTGACCAACCCCGCGGCCATCGCCAAGCGGCTGGACATGGTCGAATTCGCGCTGAACGAGGAGCGGCTGCGCGGCGACCTGCGCGAGGCGCTGCGCCGCTGCCCGGACCTAGAGCGCGCCCTGTCCCGCCTGACGCTGGGGCGCGGCGGTCCGCGCGACCTCGCTGCCGTGCGCGACGGTCTGGCCCAGGCCTCGGCCATCCGCCTGCTGCTCAACGGCCATCCCGGCGGCCCGCTGCCCGACGGGCTGGGCGCCGTGGCCAAGGGGCTGGGCGAGCACAGCGAGCTGGTCCAGCAATTGACCCAGGCGCTGGCGCCGGAGCTGCCGCTGCTCGCCCGCGACGGCGGCTTCATCGCGCGCGACTATTCCTACGCGCTCGACGAGCTGGTGACCCTGCGCGACGAGAGCCGGCGGCTGATCGCCGGGCTTCAGGTCAAATACGCCGGCATCGCCGGGGTGCCGGCGCTGAAGATCAAGCACAACAACGTGCTCGGCTATCACATCGAGGTGACGGCGACCCACGCGGACAAGCTGATGTCCGAGAAGGGGCGCGAGGTCTTCATGCACCGCCAGACCATGGCGAACGCCGTGCGCTTCGGCACGGTCGAGCTGTCGGACCTGGAGCGCCGCATCTCCGAGGCCGCCGACAAGGCGCTGGCCGTGGAGCTGGAACTGTTCAACGACCTCGTGGAGGAGGTGACCAGCCGCGCCGAGGCCATCGCCCAGGCCGCCCACGCGCTGGCCGCGCTCGACGTCGCCGCCTCGCTGGCCGAGCTGGCGGCGGAGCGGCGCTACCGCCGGCCGGTGGTGGACGGCAGCCTCGCCTTTTCGATCAAGGGCGGGCGACACCCGGTGGTGGAGGCGGTGCTCGACGCCGGCAACGCCGGGCCTTTCGTCGCCAACGACTGCGACCTCGCCCCGGACAACCGGCTGTGGCTGCTGACCGGCCCGAACATGGCCGGCAAATCGACCTTCCTGCGGCAGAACGCGCTGATCGCCGTGCTGGCCCAGATGGGCGGCTTCGTGCCGGCGGAGAGCGCGCACATCGGGGTGGTGGACCGGCTCTACAGCCGCGTGGGTGCGGCCGACGATCTGGCGCGCGGCCGCTCGACCTTCATGGTGGAAATGGTGGAAACCGCGGCCATCCTGAACCAGTCCGGCGACCGCGCGCTGGTCATCCTGGACGAGATCGGGCGCGGCACGGCGACCTTCGACGGCCTGTCGATCGCCTGGGCCTGCGTGGAGCATCTGCACGACGTCAACCGCTGCCGCGCGCTGTTCGCCACCCACTACCACGAGTTGACCATGCTGGCCGGCAAGCTGCCGGGCCTGTCCTGCCACACCATGCGCATCAAGGAATGGCAGGGCGACGTCGTCTTCCTGCACGAGGTGACGGCGGGGGCGGCGGACCGCAGCTACGGCATCCATGTGGCGAAGCTGGCCGGCCTGCCCGGCGCCGTGGTGGGCCGCGCCGAGGAGGTGCTGACCATCCTGGAATCGGGGGACCAGAACGCCGCCATCCATCGCCTGGCCGAGGATCTGCCGCTGTTCAGCGCCGCCCTGAAGCGTCCGCCGCCGGTCCCGGCGGCATCCCCCGCCGCCCCGCCGGAGCCATCGCGGGTGGAGGAGGCGCTGAAGTCCATCGACCCGGACAGCCTGACGCCACGGCAGGCGCTCGATGAGTTGTATCGCCTGAGGGGTTTGATGCGTTGAACGGGAATATTTGCGACGGAACACACGTCATTGTATGAAAATCCGCCGCCGCAGCGTCCCGGGCCATGGGCAAGGGGCGTTGTCATCCAAGCGGCGGGAAGGGGGTGTGTTTATTGACCCCTGGTAAGGTGCTGGTGATCTGCACGGTCATCCAGACGGTCGTCGCAATCCTCGCGCTGCTCGTCGCCGTGCTGTAACCCAGACGACGGAGGGGCGGCGCTGCAACGCCGCCCCTCTTTTCGTGTGCACGCCGTTCCGGCCATCGGCCTTTCCGAGCGCGCGGTACCGGAGGTGTCGTCTATTGACCACTGGTACGGGAAATATAGCGCTGAACCACAGCCGCCGCAATCCCATCCCCAGGGTCATTCCATGGGCGCTACGCCCGTTCCACGGCGTCCTCGTCCATCGGGGCGCCGCGGTCATGGATAGGGGTGACGTGGCGTTGGGTAGCGGGGCGTTGCGCGTGGCGCAGCTTCTCCTCCACCGCCTCGTTCACGAATTGGTCGAGCGAGCGGCCCTCCCGCTCGGCGGCCTTCGACGCTTCGGATTCCAGCGACTTGTGCAGATGAACCATTCGGTGCCTCCCCCAACGCGGAACGGACTCTGTCCGATGCTTCAGATGGGAAGCCCGTGCCCGCGCTGCGAGCGCCCTATCCCGAAGCGCCGTCCCGATCGGAAGCGTCCGGTGGGGCGCTCGCGGGTGGCAGGAGCGGCTTGGCGTGCAGCGCGCGGGCGGCGACGGCCATGGGGTCCTCGCCCGGCGCGCAGGGATGGGTGGCGACCAGCAGGGCTTCGGGCACGCTGGCGGCGATGTAGTCGGCCACCGTCTCATACACCGGGATGATCATGGCGATGCGGGTCAGGTCCACCACCTTGCGCACCTGCCCGGACGCGCAGAGCAGGGACAGGGCCTTGCCCGCCGACAGGGCCTCCCCATTCATCACCAGCAACAGGCCGACGCCCGTGCTGTCGATGAACTCCAGCCCGGTCAGGTCGAGGAGGTGGCGGCGCTCCGGTCCGCCCGTCACGTCGGCGATGGCCTGCCGCACCGGACCGGCGTCCTGGCTGGTGAAGCGCCCGGTGAACACCAGACGGGTGAAGTGCCGCTCCTGCTCCTTGCGATACTGCACGGTCCGCACCCTTTCCTGACGTCCGGCGGCCATGATCCGGTCCGGGCCTTCGCTGGGCAAGCGGGCGGCGGCCTGCGGTCCTGCGCGATGTTGACGCAGGTCGCCCTCTTTTTGTCACGGCCTCCTTGTCCCTTGACGCCGCGCCGCGGCGGTCCTACAAGCGGAGGCACGTGGTGATTTGGTCGACCGGCTTGCGGGCCACGTAAAACAACCCGCTAAAAAGGTCCGAGCCGCGTCCGCGCCTCGACCCGATCGGTCGGGGCGTTTTTTGTTTTGCCGGTCTGCCCCGCCGGCGGACAGAGGAGACAAAGCGGCCATGGCGCGCACCGATCATCGCAATCCGAACGTCGCGGGGCTTCGCCCGCGTTCCCGTCTGGTCCATGGCGGCGTCCGCCGCTCGTCCTTCGACGAGACCTGCGAGGCGCTCTACCAGACCTCCGGCTTCGTCTACGGCTCGGCCGAGGAGGCGGAGAGCGCCTTCGTCAACGACGGCTCCCGCCACGTCTATTCGCGCTTCCGCAACCCGACCACGGCGATGTTCGAGGACCGGCTGTGCGAGTATGAGGGGGCGGCCTGGGCCTACGCCACGACCAGCGGCATGGCCGCGGTGCACGGCGCCCTGTGGTCGAACCTGCGCACCGGCGACCGCATCGTGGCGCCGCGCTCGCTGTTCATCTCCTGCTACTGGGTGATCAAGGAGCTGTCGGCCCGCTTCGGGGTCGAGGCGGTCTTCGTCGACGGCACCGACCTGTCCCAGTGGGAGGAGGCGCTGGCCAAGCCGACCAAGGTCGTCTTCCTGGAGACACCCAGCAACCCGGGGCTGGAGGTCGTCGACCTGCGCGCCGTCAGCGCTCTCGCCCACAAGGCCGGGGCCAAGGTGGTGGTGGACAACGCCTTCGCCACGCCGGTGCTGCAGCGCCCGTTCGAGATGGGGGCCGACGTCGTCATCTATTCGGCGACCAAGCACATCGATGGCCAGGGCCGCTGTCTGGGCGGCATCATCCTGACCAACGACAAGCAGTACGGGTCGGATGTGATCCATCCCTACCTGCGCCACACCGGCCCGACCATTTCGCCCTTCAACGCCTGGCTGCTTCTGAAGGGGCTGGAGACGCTGGAACTGCGCGTCTCGGCGCAGAGCGCGGCGGCCCTGACCGTGGCGGAGTTCCTGGAAGGCCACGCGAAGGTGGAGCGGGTGCTCTACCCGGGCCTGCCCAGCCACCCGCAGCACGATCTTGTCCGCAGCCAGATGACCGGCGGCGGCACCATGCTGTCGATCTTCCTGAAGGGCGGCAAGGAGGAGGCCTTCCGCGCCCTGAATGACCTGCGGATGGTGATGATCTCCAACAACCTTGGCGACTCCAAGAGCCTGATCACCCACCCCGACACCACCACCCATTCCAAGCTGACGGTCGAGGAGAAGGCGGCGGCGAACATCCGTCCGAACCTGCTCCGCCTGTCCGTCGGGCTGGAGGACGCCCAGGACATCGTTGAAGATCTCGACCGCGCGCTCGCTTCCCTGTAAAGACTGGACCCGGAACCAAATGCTGCAGTGCAGCGTTGGCGTCCGGGTCACGGTTTTTTTGGCCCGGCCGGGGCTTTTGGTCCGGTCGGGTCCTTTGGTGAGGTGGAGCGAATGGCGAGACGCAAGGCCGGCAACGGCGAACCGACGCAACGCTTTCTGACGGTGGCGGGCGATCTGACCCGGACCGGCGTCAAGACGGGCGAGATGGGGGTGGCGGCGGCCCAGACGATCGGCTACCGAACCGCGATGATGGCGGCGGCCATGAACAACCCCATCGACCTCGCCAACCCGGAGTTCGTCCGCATGGGCTCCGAGAAGGTGGAGGCGATGGTGGAGGCCACCCACGCCGTCGCCAAGGGCATCGGGGAAATGCAGCAGGCCTGGATGACCCTCATGCAGGGCCAGCTTCAGGTCGCCATGGTGATGGTGACCGGCCTCGGCCAGTGCCGCAACCCCGCCGACTTGATGGAACTGCAGCGCCGCACCGTCACCGAGTCGGTGGAGGCCGGGATCCACGCCGCGCTCTACATGGTCGAGTCGGCCACGGCCCTGACCCAGGCCGGCATGACCCCTGCCTACCGCACCGTCCGCGCCAACGCCCGCCGTCTGGCGAAGCAGCACGGATAAGGTTGCGGTTCACCACGAAGGCACAAAGACACGAACTTTTCGTGCTCTTGTGCCTTCGAGGTTAAGAACTTTCTGTTTCAGCGCTTTGCGATCACTGCCCCAGCACTTCGAAGCTGGACGGGGCGGGATCGATCACGCGTGGGCCGCCGGGGGTGACCTCCAGAACGGCCAGACCGCGCTCCACGACGCCGTCGGCGCGCAGGCGGAAGACGCCGTCCATGCCTTCGAAGCCGTTGGGGTTGTTCAGCGCCGCGCGGTCGAAGCGGCCCGACGCGTCGGGCATCTTGGCCAGCACCGCGGCGATGGCCGTTGCGTCGTAGGACAGGGTGGCGATGCGCGGCGGCTTGCGCCCATAGGTCCTCTCGAAGCGCGCCTCGAAGTCGGCGCGGCTCTGCGGGGACGGGGCGGCGAACCAGGCGCCGGCCAAAGCGGGTTCCTGGCCCAGGCCGGGTTCGTCCCACAGGCCGGTGCCGAGCAGCTTGACCTGCTGGGTGTTCAGCCCGTTGGCCGACAGCGCCGACGCCAGGCCCTGGGCGCGCGGCCCGCCTTCGGCCAGCATGACCGCCTGCGGCTGCACGCCGGCCTGGGTCACCTGCCGCGCCGGCTGGGCGAGATCGGTCACCGCCGGGTCGTAGCGCTCGACCTGCGCCACCTGCCCGCCGAACTGGCGCGAGGCGGCCTGCACGGCGTTGACCACGGCGTCGCCATAGGCGGTGCGCGGGGCCAGCGCGACGTAGCGCGTCGCACCGCGCGAGCGGGCGAAGCCGATCACGCGGGTGACCTGATCGGCGGGCACGAAGCCCAGCACGTAGGTGCCGTTGCCGGCCTGGGTCCAATCGTTGGTGAAGGCCAGAACGTCCACGCCCGCGGCCTGGGCGACCGGCTTCACCGCCGCCACGTCGGCGGCGAACAGCGGGCCGAGGATCAGGCTCGCCCCCTCGGCGATCGCCTGCCGCGCCGCATCGGCGGCGCCGGTGGGCGTGCCCTTGGTGTCGCGGGGCAGCAGCTCGAACCGGTCACCGGCCAGATCGAACAGCGCCATCTGCGCCGACTCCAGCATGGCCTGCCCGATGGCGGCGCTGGACCCGGACAGCGGCAGCAGGATCGCCACCTTCAGGGTCTGCGGGGCGGCCGGAACGGCGGCGACGGGCGCTTGCGGCGCTTGAGTCGGCGGCGCCGGGGCCTTTACAGTCGAGCAGGCCGAAAGCGTGCCAACGACCAACAGGGCGGCGGCAGCCCGCTGCCCCCAAGCGCGCGAGAAAGGTGTCGTCAAGCGTGCCACCAACGATCTCCACATCCGGTCCGGCGCCCGAACCCGTTTCCGGGCCCGGCGTCTCTGGTGACGCTGAAGGTAGCGAGCCGAGGGCCGCAAGTAAACTCGGCGCCGGCCTTTATGTGGTCGCCACCCCCATCGGCAACGCCGCCGACATCACGCTGCGCGCGCTCGACACGCTGCGCCGCGCCGATGCCATCGCCTGCGAGGACACGCGGGTGACGGCGAAGCTGATGGGCATCCATGGCATCCACACGCCCTTCGTCTCCTATCATGAACACAACGCGGCGAAGATGCGTCCGGTCCTCATCGGCCGCATGAAAGCGGGCGAATCCATCGCGCTGGTCACCGACGCCGGCACGCCGCTGGTCTCCGACCCCGGCTACAAGCTGGTGCGCGAGTGCGTGGCGGAGGGGGTGGCGGTCACCACGCTGCCCGGCGCCTCCGCCCCGCTGGTGGCGCTGGTGCTGTCCGGCCTGCCGACCGACCGCTTCCTGTTCGCCGGCTTCCTGCCGAACAAGAGCAGCGCGCGGCGCGCCACCGCCGGGGAACTGAAGAACGTTCCGGCCACGCTGGTCTTCTTCGAGTCGCCGCAGCGCCTGCCCGAGTCACTGGCCGACCTCGCCGACATCCTCGGCGCGCGCGAGGCCGCGGTGGCGCGGGAACTGACCAAGCTCTACGAGGAGGTGCGGCGCGGCACCCTGCCGGAGCTGGCCGCCCACTACGCCGAGGCCGGGCCGCCGAAGGGCGAGGTCGTGCTGGTGATCGGTCCGCCCGGCGAGGAGGCCACCCCGAGCGAGGCCGACGTGGACGCCCTGCTGCGCGAGGCGTTGACCCGCCTGTCGGTCCGCGACGCCGCCGCCGACGTGGCCGCCCGCACCGGCCAGAACAAGCGCGCCGTCTACGCCCGCGCGCTGGAGCTGTCGCGGGAGGGGAAACCATGAGCGCTCCGGGTGCGCTGCGCCGCCGGGCGGAGAATTACGGCCGCTACGCCGAGCAGCTCTGCCGGCTGGCGCTGCGGCTGAAGGGTTACCGCATCCTGGAAAGCCGCCTGCGCACACCCATGGGAGAGATCGACATCGTGGCCCGGCGGGGCGACACTCTGGCGATCGTCGAGGTCAAGGCCCGCGGCGACTGGGACACCGCGAACGAGGCGGTCAACGCCCGTCAGCGGGGCCGCCTCGCCCGCGCCGCCCACGCCTATCTGGGGGCCAACCCGCAGTATGCGGGCTATGTCTTGCGCTTCGACGTCATGCTCGTTACCCCTTGGTCCTGGCCGCGCCACGTGCCGGACGCGTGGCGGGCCTGACGCGAAGGCTGAAGAAGAGGAAGGACGCCGCCCGTGACCAGCCGCGCCGAGGCCCGTGACATCCTGCGCCGCGTGGGGCAGCAGCCGGACGAGCAGATCGATCTGGCCGAAGCCGCCCTGGCGCTGGGCGCGCTGGAGGTGCCGGGCGCCGCGCTGGCCGACTACCGCCGCCACCTCGCCGACATCGCCCACGATCTGGCGGAGCGCGTCTCGCCCACCCTCGACGGGCTGGAGGCCCGCGTCTCCTGGCTGCACGAGGTCATCGTGGAGCGCCACGGCTACGCCGGCGACCACGAGACCTACGACGACCTGCAGAACGCCAACCTGCTCCGCGTCATCGACCGCCGCCGCGGCCTGCCGGTGGCGCTGGGCATCCTGTACCTGCACGCCGCCCGCTCGCAGGGCTGGACGATGCTGGGGCTGAACTTCCCCGGCCATTTCCTGGTGCGGCTGGAGGCCGACGGCGCCCGCGCCATCCTCGACCCCTTCAACGAGGGGCAGGTGCGCACCGCCGTGGACCTGCGTGACCTGCTGAAGGCCACCGCCGGCAGCGCCGCGGAGCTGGAGCCCGGCCATTACCAGACGGTGTCCAACCGCGAGATCCTGCTGCGGCTGCAGAACAACATCAAGCTGCGCCACCTCTCCGCCCGCGATGTGCCGCGCGCGCTGGAGGTGCTGGAGGCGATGCGGCTGTTCGCCCCGGCCGAGGCGTCGCTGTGGCGGGAGACCGGCCTTCTGGAGGCCCACAACGGCAACCTCGCCGCCGCCATCGCCGCGCTGGAAACCTTCCTGGAGCTGACCGCCAGCGAACGGCACCGCCATCAGGTCGCCGCGCTGATCCAGCAGCTCAAGAACCAACTGAACTGACCCCACTTCAAAAGCCCGTTTCGGAGACCCGCAGGATGAGCCTCGCCGTCGCCTTCCAGATGGACCCCATCGAGTCCATCAACATCGACACCGACTCGAGCTTCATGATGGCGCTTGAGGCGCAGAAGCGCGGGCACACGCTCTACCACTACCACCCGCGCGACCTCAGCCTGACCGGCAACGTCCTGACCGCCCGCCTGCGCGAGATGACCGTGGTCCGCCAGAAGGGCGCCCACTACACGCTGGGCGAGCCGCGGATCGTCGACCTGTCGACCATGGACGTGGTGCTGATGCGCCAGGACCCGCCCTTCGACATGGCCTACATCACCGCCACCCACATGCTGGAGCACATCCAGCCCAAGGTGCTGGTGCTGAACGACCCGGCGGAGGTGCGCAACGCGCCGGAGAAACTGTTCGTCACCCATTTCCCTGACCTGATGCCGCCGACGCTGATCACCAGCGACAAGCAGGCCGTCCTGGACTTCCGGGCGCAGCACAAGGACATCATCGTCAAGCCGCTGTTCGGCAACGGCGGGGCCGGCGTCTTCCACCTGAAGCCGGACGACGAGAATCTCGGTTCGCTGCTGGAACTCTTCACCCAGCTCTATCGCGAGCCGGTGATCGTGCAGAAGTACCTGCCGGAGATCCGCCAAGGCGACAAGCGCATCATCCTGATCGACGGCGAGCCCGCCGGCGCCGTCAGCCGCATGCCCCAGGAGGGCGAGGCCCGCGCCAACTTCCACGCCGGCGGCAGCGCCAAGAAGACGGAGCTGACCCCGCGCGAGCAGGAGATCTGCAAGGCCATCGGTCCGGTGCTGCGCGAGAAGGGTCTGGTCTTCGTCGGGATTGACGTGATCGGCGACTACATGACCGAGATCAACGTGACCTCGCCCACCGGCATCCAGGAGATCAACCGGCTCGACGGGTCGGCGCTGGAGGCCACCCTGTGGGACGCCATCGAGCGCCGCCAGCGCGAGAACAAGGGCGAGAACAAGGGGGCCTGAGGGCCGGAGCCTCCCGCCCCCCGGCCGGTCACTCGGTGAAGTAGCCGGGCTGGCCGAGGTCGGCGACGAGGCCGGTCTCGCGCGGCTCCCACCCCAGCAGGGCGCGGGTGTGGGCGCTGGAGGTCGGGCAATCGACGCCGGCGAAGAAGGCGAACCACCCGAAATGGGCGGTTGCCTCGTCCGGCGTCTTCGACACCACGGGCAGGCCCAGCCGCGCGCCGATGGCCTCGGCGACGCGGCGCAGCGGCACGCCTTCCTCGGCGATGGCGTGGAACGGGCCGCCCTGGGCGCCGGCCTCCAGGGCCAGCCGGTACAGCCGCGCCGCGTCGCGGCGGTGCACCGCCGCCCAGCGGTTCCCACCGTCGCTGATGAAGGCTGAAACGCCGGTCCGGCGGGCGATGTCGTGCAGGATGCGCGCGAAGCCATGGTCGCCCACACCGTGGGTCGAGGGCGGCAGACGCACGACGCCGACGCGGACGCCGCGGGCGGCCAACTCCCCGGCGGCGAGTTCGGTGCGGCGGGGCAGGGCGTCGGAGGGCGGCCGGTGCGGATCGCTCTCGACCGCCACCGGCCCGCGCGCGTCCACGACCGCGCCGGCCGTCACCAGCAGAGGGCGGTCGCTGCCCTCCAGCGCCTCGCCCAGCGCCAGGATCGCCCGATGATCCTCACGGCAGTTGTCGGCGAAGCGCGAAAAATCATGATTGAAGGCGGTGTGGATCACGCCGTCGGCCGCGGACACACCGGCGCGCAGGCTCTCCAGGTCGTCGAGGGAACCGCGGTGGACCTCCGCCCCGGCTGTGGCGAGGGCCACCGCCGCCGCGTCGGAGCGGGCGAGGCCGAGAACGCGGTGCCCGTTGGCGAGCAGCTCCTGGACGATGGCCGAACCGACGAAGCCGGTGGCGCCGGTGACGAAGACACGCATGGGAAACCTCTTCCGATCAGGGTTGGAGGCCACTGTCGGTGCGGGGCTTATCCTGGTAAAGTCGTGACGTTATCGGGGTATAATGACCAACAGGACGGGCCGGCGCGCCATGGCGGAGAACGGATCGGGGGAAAGCAGGCTGGGCGCCTATCTGAAGGATCGCCGGGCGAAGCTCGATCCGGCGGCCTTCGGCTTTTCCGCGGAGCGTCGGCGGACCCGTGGCCTGCGCCGCGAGGAGGTCGCCCAGCGCGCCAACATCAGCACCACCTGGTACACGTGGCTGGAGCAGGGGCGCGGCGGAGCGCCGTCCGCCGACGTGCTGGAGCGCATCGCCCGCGCCCTGATGCTCACCGACGCCGAGCGTGAGCATCTCTTCCTGCTTGGCCTCAACCGTCTGCCGACGCTGCGCTGTCCGGTGGGGGAGGCGGTGACGCCGCGCCTGCAGCGGGTGCTGGACGCGCTGAATCCCAGCCCCGCCCTGATCAAGACGGCGACCTGGGACGTCGTCGCCTGGAACCGCGCCGCCGCCGCGGTGCTGACGGACTACGGCGCCCTGCCGGCGGCCCAGCGCAACATCCTGCGGCTGATCTTCTGCGACCCGCGCGTGCGGGCCGCCCAATTCGATTGGGATGGGGTGGCGCGCTTCGTCGTCGGCGCCTTCCGCGCCGACGCGGCGCGCGCCGGTGCCGACGACGCGGTGCGGGCGCTGGTCGAGGATCTGTCGCGCCAGAGCCCGGAATTCGCCGCCCTGTGGACCGCCAACGACGTGAGCCATTTCGGGGAGGGCGTCAAACGCCTGCGCCACCCCACGCTGGGCACGCTGGAGCTGGAATATTCGGCCTTCGCCGTGGACGGGCGGCCGGACCTGACGATGCTCGTCTACAACCCGGCGAGTCCGGAGGACGCCGAGCGGGTGCGGGCGCTGCTGGCCTGACCCGTCACGCCCCGGCGGTCACGGGGCACCGTGCGAGGTCCACGTACCGGTAATCCAGCCCGTTCTCGGTCAGCAGCGGGCCGCGCTCCGTCTCCACCCACTCCGGCCCCAGCGGCGGCATGACGGTGTCGCCCTCCACATCCCGCTCGACGCGGGTTAGGTGGACGAGGTCGGCGAGCGGCAGGGTTTCGCGGAACAGCTCGGCGCCGCCGATCACGGCGACCTCCGGGACGCCGCGGCCGCGGCACCAGTCCAGCGCCGCGTCGAGGCCGCCGAACCAGCGCGCCCCGTCCCGCTCGCCCGGTGGGACGCTGCGGCTGACCACGAGGTTGTCGCGGCCGGGCAGGGGCTTGCGGGGGAGCGACTCCCAGGTGCGCCGGCCCATCAGGACCGGCTTGCCCATCGTCAGCTCCCGGAAGCGCTTGAGGTCGCCGGGCAGGGACCAGGGCAGGGTGCCGTCGCGGCCGATCACGCCGTTGCGCGCGGCGGCCACCACCAGACGGATGCGCATCCCAACCCCTTTTCCCGGACCGTTCACCCCACCTTACGCCGCGCGGAGCTGCTGAAGGAAGCCCCCGACTTCGCGGTGCAGCGTGTCGAGCTGGTGGCCGAGCTGGCGCGACATCTCCAGCACGTCGCGGGCGGTGGCGCCGCTCTGGGTCGCCGCGCCGGTGACGCCGGTGATGTTGGCCGACACCTCCTGCGTGCCGCCCGCCGCCTCCTGGACGTTGCGGCTGATCTCGCGGGTCGCCGCCCCCTGCTCCTCGACCGCAGAGGCGATGGAGGTCGCGATCTCGTTCACCCGCAGGATCACCTGGGTCACGCCCTGGATCTCGCCGACCGCGTCGCCGGTCACCGTCTGGATGTTGGCGACCTGGGCAGCAATCTCCTCGGTGGCCTTGGCGGTCTGGTTGGCCAGCGCCTTGACCTCGCTCGCCACCACCGCGAAGCCTTTGCCGGCCTCCCCGGCGCGGGCCGCCTCGATCGTCGCGTTCAGCGCCAGCAGGTTGGTCTGGCTGGCGATGTCGTTGATGAGCTGGACGACCGCGCCGATCTTCTGCACCGCGTCGGCCAGCCCGCCGACCTTGTCGTTGGCCCGCCCGCTGAGGGTCACCGCCTCGCCGGCGATGCGCGACGACTCGGCGACCTGACGGCTGATCTCCTGGATCGAGCCGGCCAGCTCTTCCGACGCCGCCGCCACGGTCTGCACGTTGGCGGAGGTCTGTTCTGTCGCCGCGGCGACCGAGGTCGCCAACTCGTCGGTCTGGGCGGCGGCGCGGTTCATCTCGGCCGCGCGCTCCTCCATCGTCGCCGCCGCGTCGGACACGGTGCGGACGACGGCGCCGATGCTCTGCTCGAAGCTGGCGGCCAGCGCCAGCATGGCGCGGCGTTTCTCCTCCTCGGCGCGCTGGGCCGACGCGGCCTGCTCGGCCTCCAGCCGCTGCTTGTCGCGGGCGTTGGTCTGGAAGACCAGCACGGCCTTGGCCATGGCGCCGATCTCGTCGCCGCGCTCCGCCTCCGGAAAGCGGGTGGACAGGTCGCCGTCGGCCAGCGAGCGCATCTTGGCGCCCAGCCCGCGCAGCACCCGGCTGATGTCGGTGCCGACCCAGGCGATCAGACCGACGGCCGGCACCGCCAGCGCCAGGATGACGAAGGCCAGCGTCCGCAGCTGGTCCAGGAAGGCGGCCCGGATGTCGTCAATGAAGATGCCGGTGCCGATGAAGATGTTCCACGGCTCGAAGCCGCGGACATAGCCCAGCTTCACCGCCAAGTCGCTGCCGCCGACCGTGCGCGGCCAGTCGTACTCCAGCAGGCCGTCGCCGGTGGCGCGGACCATGCGGATGAACTCTACGATCATGTGGACGCCGTTGGCCGACTTCAGCGGCTTGACGTCGGCGCCGATCAGCTTCGCGTTGACGTGGGCGAAGCCGTAGCCGTCCATGGTGTGGGCGAAGAGATACTCCTTGCCGCCGGCGTAGCGGATGCCGGCCACCGCGGCCTTGAAGCGGGCCTGCGCCTCCTCGCGGGTGATCTTGCCAGCGGCGGCGTCCGCCTCCAGCGTGGCGGCCAGGGTGACCCCGGTTTCCACGATGCTGTGCAGCGTGTCCAGCCGGTCGGCGTGCATTCGGCTGTAATTGAGATAAAGGCCGGCACCGGCGATGGCGAAGGATGCGACCGAAGCCGCGACGACGAGCGCCCACAGCTTGGCCCGAATGGAAAGCTTCGTGAGGGTCATGGGATGTCTGCCTGAAACTGTCTGCCCTGTCCCGCGTCCCGGCAAGCGGCGGTTGTTTGCCCTTGTCTTTGCCGGGACTCCAAGAATGATCGACAGTCACAGGAAAATCATAAACGGACATATAAAAATGCGGCGCTCGCCGGGGACTGGGCGCCTTTGTCACACCACGTTTCCGGGTATTGGCGCGGTCAGGCCAGAAGAGCCCCCAGAACGGCGTTCAACCGCTGCCGCCCCTCGTGGGTGGCGCGCAACGTGTCCTTGCCGACCTCCAGGAAGCCGCCGGCCACCAGACGCTCCAGCGCGGCGGGATCGACCAGCCCGTCGAGGTCGCGGCCGGTCTCCTCGACCAGCCGGGCGCGGGCCACCCCCTCGCGCAGGCGCAGCCCCATCATCAGCAGCTCCGACCCGCGGGACTCGCGGGCGACCGGCTCGGGCGCGGCGGCGCCGTGGCCGTCGCGCTCCACCCGCTCCAGCCAGATTTCCGGGGCGCGGTGGGCGCGGGTGGCGAACTTCTCGCCGTCCAGCGTCAGCCGGCCGTGGGCGCCGGGACCGACGCCGACGTAATCGCCGTAGCGCCAGTAGGTCAGGTTGTGGCGGCTCTCCTCGCCGGGGCGGGCGTGGTTGGAAATCTCGTAGGCGGGCAGCCCGGCGCGGTCGAGCAGGCTCTGCGTCGCCTCGTAGAGGTCGCCGGCCAGATCCTCGTCGGGCAGCACCAGATCGCCCCGCGCGTGCAGGGGGAAGAAGGCCGTGCCCTCCTCGATGGTCAACTGATAGACCGACAGATGGCCGACCGCGTGGTCGAGCGCGCGGGTCAGCTCCGCCTCCCACGCTGCGACGGACTGGCCGGGGCGGGCGTAGATCAGGTCGAAGCTGAAGCGGGGGAAGGTCCGGGCGGCCAGCACGATGGCGCCGGTCGCCTCGGCCGCGCTGTGCTGGCGGCCGAGGAACTTCAGCGCGGCGTCGTCCAGCGCCTGGATGCCCATCGACAGGCGGTTGACCCCGGCGGCGCGGAAGGCGCGGAACTTGTCGGCCTCGACCGAGGTCGGGTTGGCCTCCAGCGACACTTCCAGGTCGTCGCCGACCGTCCAGCGGGCGGCGATACGCTCCAGCACGGCGCCGACCGTCGCCGGCTCCATCAGTGACGGCGTGCCGCCCCCGAAGAAGACCGAGGTGACTCGGCGGCCGGGCGTTGCGTCCGCGTAATGATCCAGCTCCCGCACCAGCGCGGCGCGCCAGCGGTCATGCTCGACCCGGTCGCGGACGTGGCTGTTGAAGTCGCAGTACGGGCACTTCGCCTTGCAGAAGGGCCAGTGGATGTAGATCCCGAAGCCCGGATCGGGGGTCACTTGAAGCATCGCTCCACAAGCTGGCGGAAGGCGTCGGCCCGGTGGCTCATCTCATGCTTCCTGGCCGGGTCCATCTCGCCGAAGGTGATGTCGTGGCCGTCCGGCCTGAACATCGGATCGTAACCGAAACCATGCGCGCCGCGCGGCGGCCAGACCAGCGTGCCGGGGCAGCGGCCCTCCACCGTCTCGACATGGCCGTCCGGCCAGGCGAGCGACAGGGCGCAGACGAACCAGGCGCGGCGGTCGGTCTGGCCCTTCAGCCCGTCCTCGACCTTGCCCATGGCCATCTGGAAGTCCTTGTCCGGACCGGCCCAGCGGGCGGAGTAGATGCCGGGATCGCCGTTCAGCGCCGGCACCACCATCCCGCTGTCGTCGGCCAGCGCGACATGACCCGCCTTGGCGGCGGCCAGGGCCTTCAGCTCGGCGTTCGCGACGAAGCTGGTCCCCGTCTCCTCCGGCTCCGGCAGGCCAAGCTCGCCCGCGGACACGAAGGACGCGGCGTAGGGGCCGAGCAGAGCCGCGATCTCGCGGACCTTGCCCTTGTTGTGGCTGGCGATCACCAACGTGCCGCCCGTGAAGCGGCGGGGAGGCGTGGTCATGGGGGAGTTCCTTCGATGCTGTCTCTTATACACATCTGACGCTGCCGACGATAATACGC